>NZ_LVWH01000176.1:0-150930 GCF_001909045.1 Paenibacillus sp. P3E
CCTTTTTATATAACGTTATATAACGTATTGTTTACGAGATAAATATAACCGCTTTCAAAAATGCTGTCAAGTCTTTATTCCCCTGGAATATCCGAGAAGCTGACCCCCGCATAATTGTCTTTGCCGTAATCCAGCCAACGGATATCAGTGTGCTCCGGCATAAAGACCGATCCGTCAAAGGAACCGATGAAATACTGCGTCCGTGATCCGTGATTCAATTGGTCATTGTCGCCAATACTGACCAGGAGCACCAGCAATTGCGGCCTTGCCAACACTACAGGAAGTCCGAGATTTTGTTGTTCCGCCGCTACACGGAATCGAAGCGTAGGAACAAGATAAGGGGCTGGTGGTCTTTGGAAAGACTGCCAGCCCCTTAGTAATGATGAAATTTATGTTACTTGGCTAGAGGAAACCCGAAATACCGCTCGGCGTTATGATAGCAAATGTCCCGAATGATGCCTCCCAGAAATGCCAGATCCCTTGGGGCTTCCCCGCTCTTGACCCAGCCCCCGACCAGATTGCAGAGAATCCGCCGGAAATACTCATGCCGCGTATAGGACAGGAAGGACCTGGAATCCGTGAGCATCCCTACAAAACAGCTCAGTAGACCCAGATTCGACAACGATGTCAATTGCTTAAGCATGCCGTCCTTTTGGTCGTTATACCACCAGCCCGAGCCGAATTGGATCTTCCCCTTGATTCCGTCCCCCTGAAAAGAACCCGCCATAGCAGCCAGCACATCATTCTGTACCGCATTCAGATTGTATAGAATCGTCCGCGGAAGCTCTCCGGTCCGTTCCAGTCCGTCGAGCAGCTTGTACAAGCTGTCCGCGTAGCTGCCATCCCCGATGGTATCGAAGCCCGTGTCCGGCCCCAGCTCTAGAAACCTGCGCGAATTCGGGTTGCGGATCGCTCCGATATGCAGCTGCATCGCCCATCCGCAGGCAGCGTATTTGCGCCCCATTGCCAGGAACAAAGCTGTTGCATACTGATCCGACTCCAGGCGGCTTAAGGCTCCTCCGCTCAGGCGTTTACTGAAGATGGCTTCCAGAACGGATGGCGCTGCCTCCGCAAAGGGAAGATGCGAGAATCCATGGTCGGAGACCTTGCAGCCCTGCTTGTCGAAGTATTCAATCCTCTCCAGCAAAGCGCGTTCCATAAGTGCATAAGAAGTGATAGCATAGCCTACAGCTTGCTCCAGACTGCGCACATAATCCGGAAAAGCATCCGAATCTATCTGCAGCGCTTTATCCGGCCTGAAGGTCGGTGTGACTCCGGTCTGGAATTCCTTTTGTCCGGCGATTTGCCCATGGTAGTGCAGATCGTCAGCCGGATCATCCGTTGTACAGATCCATTTCACACGGGAACGGGTAATCAGCCCTTGCGCCGTGAAGCCTTCCTGGGCAATCAAGTGATTGCAGTGGTCATAAATCCGCCGCCAATTCTGCGGATTCAGCTGCTCCTCCACGCCAAAGTAAGCTTTCAGCTCCAGCGCCGACCAGTGATACAGCGGGTTGCCTACGGTATAAGGCAGCACCTCGCTCCACTTGGCAAACTTCTCTTCATCCGGGGCATCTCCAGTAATGTATCTCTCTTCAACCCCGAACGTTCTGAGCGCCCGCCATTTGTAATGATCTCCGCCCAGCCATACTTCAGTTATACTGCCAAACCGCTTATTCTCAGCGATTGCCCCCGGGTCGAGGTGGCAATGATAATCGATAATGGGCAAAGCTTCGGCATACTCATGGTAGAGTACCCGGGCTTCTTCTGACTGCAGCAGAAAATCCTCATGAATAAAAGCCTTCATCGTCAGGCTCCCCTCCCCTTATCTCAAATACTTCTCCAAGGTTCTCCGCACGGCTCCAGGACCCGCAAGCATCTCCAGGAACATGCCCTCAATCTTGCTTCCGAGGCCAATCGCATAGAGCGGGACACCAAAGAGCTGCTCATCTTCAAGAATCGGGCGCACATTTGCGGCCCGGTCTCCGAGGGTAACCCCTTGAAGATGTCCCTGCAGTGTTTCCAGCAGCGGATCAGGACTCAGTGTGAAGGCTTCGCCTTCATCATTCACTCCAAGCAGATAACGGCACCAGAGCGCAATGGCCAGCGGAATGGCTGTCAGCTGCGCGGGGTCCAGATCCTCCCGGCGGATATATGATTTAATTGTTTCTCCGAACCGGATACCCACCTTCTGCGAGGTATCGGTCGCAATTCGCTGCGGCGTATCGGGGATGAACGGATTGGCGAAACGCTCGGTCAGCACTTCGTCCAGGAACTGCTTCGGACTGAGAATGCCCGGGTCTACAACAACCGGCAGACCTTCCTTATACCCGATAATCTCCACGAACTTCCGCAGGGTATCATCCTTCATCTCATCCGCGATCAGGGTATAACCAAGCAGACAGCCGGATACAGCAAGCGCAGTATGCAGCGGGTTGAGGCAGGTAGTGACCTTCATCGTCTCCACATTATTGACCGTATCCCGGTCGGTGAAAATAATACCCGCTTCCTCAAGTGGAGGGCGGCCGTTCGTGAACTTGTCTTCAATCACCAGATATTCACTGATCTCCGCGTTGACGAAAGGGGCGGTATAGGTATTCTTGGAGGTAATGATTACATCCATACCGCCGATTCCCTGCTCCAGCAGCGCCGCCTGCACCGATTCCGAAGGTCGCGGTGTGATTTTATCGATCATCGACAGCGGGAAAGCAATCAGTTGCTCATTCTCCAGATAAGCCACGAAGCCTGCCTCGACCAGACCCTTAGTTGCCCATTCCCTGGCAATCGTCACCACACCGTTCTTCAGCTTGTCCCCGTTATGGGAGCAGTTGTCCATACTGACAAAGGTCAACGGATAAGCACCCTTCAGATAACGCTTGTATGCAAGAGAGGCCACAATGCTCATGGCATGAACCGGCTGCTCCGGTCCACCCTCGATGTCCTTGTCCACAATGCCCAGATACTTTCCGTTTGGACCCGTGAGCGAGTAACCCTTCTCCGTGATGGTGAAGCTGGCCATTTGCAGGCTGGGGTTCTCGAACACTTCCGTGAGCCGGCGGGAATCTGCTTCACGGCTCTTGTCCGCTGCAATTCCCTCTACAATGCTGCTGACGATTCTTTTCTGAAAACCGCCGCGTGCATTCATCAGCACCAGCAGAGTCAGATTGTCAAATGGCTTGTAAACCTTATCAATCATTTCAAAATCAAAGGTTTCCGCCGCGATGATACCTGTATCCGCCTTACCGCTATCCAGCAGCTTCTGGTGGGCATTGGCTACAAATCCCCGGAAGATATTGCCTGCACCGAAATGAATCCACTCTGGCTTCTGCGCCGTATTCCTCGCCACCTGCTCATAGTCGAACAGCGGCAGCTCTACTCCCGCAGCGGTCCAGGCCGCCTCTTCCCTTTGGATACTGCTTCTGTTCAGGCGCAGCATTTATTTCGCCCCCTTGACGTTGTCCAGGCTGTCCCAGACGCCAAGTAAATACATGATACCCAGCGCTCTATCGTAGAGCCCATAGCCCGGACGGCAGTTTTTCTCTTCGCCCCACAGGTGCCGCCCGTGGTCTGGACGGACATAGCCGGTGTAACCATTCTCATGGTAAGCCTTGACAACCTCCGCCACATCGACGCTTCCGTCACGCCCGCGATGCGACACCTCAATGAAATCGCCATTCTCATACACCTTCACATTGCGGATATGGGCAAAATGAATACGGTCATGGAACTCGCGGATCATCGCCGGCAGATCGTTCTCCGGATTCGTGCCAAGTGATCCTGTGCAGAAGGTCAGACCGTTGTACGGGCTGTCCACCAATCCCAAGAAGCGGCGGATCATCTCCCGGTTGCGGATAATGCGCGGCAGCCCAAAGATCGGCCAGGCCGGATCATCAGGGTGAATGGCCATTTTAATATCCACTTCTTCACACACCGGAATAATGCGTTCCAGGAAATACTTGAGGTTCTCGAACAGCTTATCTTCGGTCACATCCGCATAGGCTGCGAACAGCTCATCCAGCTTCGCCAGACGCTCAGGCTCCCAGCCCGGCATGGTAAACTTCCCGGCTCCTTTAAGAATCCGGTCGACCATCTCACGCGGGTTATCGGTAATGGCAGCCTTTTCATAAAAGAGGGCATTGGAGCCGTCGGGCAATTCCTTGTAAAGCTCCGTACGGGTCCAGTCAAATACCGGCATGAAATTATAGCAGATTACCTTTACGCCGACTTTGGACAGCTTGCGGATGGTGTCGATATAAATATCGATATATTTATCACGGCTCGGTAAGCCGATTTTGATATCATCATGAACGTTGACGCTCTCCACCACAGCCGTGCTGAAGCCCTTGCTGGTGATTTGATCGGCGACTTCCTGAATCCGCTGCATTTCCCACACTTCACCGGCTACTTTCTCATGCAAAGACCAGACGATACCCATAACCCCCGGAATCTGCCGGATATGGTCAAGCGTGATATTGTCATTGCCCTCACCATACCATCTCCACGTCATGTTCATTGATATACCCTCCTATGGTTGTCATTCTCATTAATCTTGTATACAAGATTTTCTTGATCATAAGATAAGAACCATCTGTTGTCAACACAATATAATCAAGCGTATATATGCACATTAACGTTTATTATTTCCGAACATCATGTATACTAGTGTTATCCTTCATTAACTATTGAAAGCAGGAAGAGATATGTCGATCAAAGCTGAAATCATGAATACACTGAAACACGAGATTCTTACCCTTTCCCTGAAGCCGGGCACCATTCTGAGTGAAACCGCCCTTTCCGAACGTTTTCAGATTTCGCGAACGCCGCTGCGTGATGTACTGAAACAGCTTGCACTGGAATCCTATACCGATATTTATCCCAAAAAGGGGAATATGGTGTCCTACATAGATCTTGAATCCGTTGAACAGATCACTTATCTGCGCAGCACACTGGAGAAAGAAATTCTTAAGGATCTCTCTTCACAGCTGTTGCTGACAGGACTGCATGAGCTTAAAGAAATTCTGGAGAGGCAAAAAGAGGTCATCGGAAAAGAAAACGACATCGATTCCTTTCTGAATCTGGATGATGCGTTCCACCAGGCGATGTACCGGCTTGCCGGACGTGAGTTTCTATGGAATTTGATTCAGCAGTCCAATGTGCACTACCTCCGCTACCGCAGGCTGCATATGCTGAAGACCGAGAAGCTGGAGGGAATCTGGAAGGAGCACCAGACCCTTCTTGAGCTTCTGGTACACAAGGAGACAGAGAAGATCGGCCCGCTGATCCACCATCATCTCCGGGAAGATATCCATTCGCTGGACTTCCAGGAGAACTTCTCAGAATATTTATCAAAGGGTGTATAATAGTAACAACTTATTTTAAAAGGATGTCATACGATGCTTCTTGCTGTGAACCGGACGCTTAACCGAATGATGCCGCTAATCACTCCGCTCAGTGTCCTGACCGGAGTACTCTGTGGAAGCTCGCTTTCCTCATATACCTATCTGGCTCCCTGGCTGTTCGCTTTTATGACGTTTGCCGGAAGCATCAGTCTCGGATTCAAAGATTTCGTGAACGTACTCAAAAAACCGCTGCCCCTGTTCGCCTGTTTGTTCATTCTGCACATTGCCATGCCGCTGGTTGCCGCAGGGATCGGGAATGTGCTGTATCACACGGATGAATTTACAATCACAGGCCTTGTACTTGCCGCAGTCATTCCAACGGGGGTAAGCAGCTTCATCTGGGTTAGCATTTACAAAGGAAATACTGCACTCACCCTGTCCATCATTCTGATCGACACTATGCTGTCTCCTTTTATCGTACCGGGCGTATTGTCATTGCTGATTGGAACTAGCGTAGAACTTGACGCGGGCGCAATGATGAGCAGTCTGTTCTGGATGATTGTTGTCCCTTCACTGGCGGGCATGGTGCTTAATGAATGGACCAAGGGCACTATTGCGCCCGTGTGGAGTCCGCGGCTGAATCCAGTCTCCAAGCTCTTCATGGCAGTGGTTATCATCATTAACGGGTCTGTGATTTCCCCTTACTTGGCGGACATCAATCTGCATCTGGTTGGCCTGGCCTTCGTCATTGTGCTTATGGCTTCCACCGGTTACATGCTGTGCTTTCTCACGGCGAGGGTTTTGCGCTGGAATGAAGCAGACGAGGTCGCCCTTATCTTCAATGGAGGCATGCGCAATATCAGCGCCGGCGCTGTGCTGGCAGTGTCCTATTTCCCCGCTCCGGTGGCTGTCCCCGTCGTGCTCGGCATGGTGTTCCAGCAGCTGCTGGCTTCACTCGCAGGGTTTCTGCTCAGCCACCGCACCAAGGTCAGGAATTCTGCTGATCAGACCACTGCTGCATAGGTTTTGGCTCAGTTGTTAATTCTCCCCATTAACATCTATAATCAGGCACAGAGGCACCTTATATTCCCATTTTCATGTTCACTGTTTCTCCTAATCTGCACTATTGACCATTGGAATATTGTCACATATTATTACACCTATAAATAAATTCAAATTACTGGAATTCAGTCAGGTGGTGCTTCCTTGGTCCCTACTACATCCACGATTCGCGATCATTTAACGGTGTATCTGTCGCAGCAGGCAATGTCCATTAATCAATTTGCGAGTCAATCCGGCATTAATTCAGGAACGCTCAGCCGGGTGCTTAACAGTCAACAGCCGATTGCCATGAATCACCTGGAGCGTATCACCAAAGGAATGCAATTACCGGAGGACCATTTCTTCAGCCTGTATGTGGACGAATGCTTCTATCATTCATCACCGACCTGGCGGCGGTTGCGGCCATTTATTTTGCGTTCAGCGGCATTGGACCGCCTTGACTGTATTGAACAGGTAGTTCATCATCTGCTTGAGAATCTGACCTATGCGCCCATGCTGTTTGAAGTAGCAGAAGGGCTGTTCGAGCAGGGGCAGTGGCAAGCCGCTGGTTTGTTGTATAAGAATGTGAGTGTAAGTGAGAAATATCAGAATTCCGAGCGGCTCGCGGTATGTCAGTTCCGCTTGTTTCGGATTGCCTTGGGAGACGATCAGACTCTTAATCTGCAGGCGGCTCTACTCTTTGAATGTTATGTGGACCGGCTGGATGAAGCGGATCAATTGGATGGGTTGAACCACTTGATCAATGTTTATTATTCTCTTCACAAGTGGCAAAAAGTGGACGAACTCTCGCAGGAAATGCTCCGGTTAGCCACTCTTCGTTATAACCTTCAGCAGCACTCTAACCGCAAACAGAGTAACGAGAAAAAACCTGTTAAACCACTCTATCGCTACATCCTCTACTCGCATCTGATGCGTGCAACTGTCTACGAGGAGAACAGGGACTACAAGTCGGCACTTCAATTCGTAGCTCGCTATATGGATGGAAGCTGGGTACAAGAAGACGATGAAGATGCCAAGAGGACTGTAGCCCAGTATCAGGAGTGGGGCACCGCGAATACCATGCTCTATGGATTAATGTCAGGGCAGCATGAAATACTGCCAGAATATGTGGAATATATTGCTCCTCAAAAAAATGAAATTTTTCTTGCTTTATATAATATCATCATATCGGCTAACCGCTATGATTGGAATGTCGATCATATTCTTGAACGGTTTGCCGCCTATATTCCTTACCGGACAAACCTAACAGAATTCGGCGAATACAATCAGCAGGTTATGGAGGATCAATACGCTCGATTTCTCATTGAATTAGCAGTCTATCATTTACATAACAAGCGTAAGAAAGGGATTTCCTTGATCCTTCAAAGTTTGGAATCATCTGCTAGAATCAATAACGATAGTAATGTCATCAAATGTGTTGATCTATTTGAACAACACCGGCATCAAACAGATGAAGAAGAAAAAGAGCAGTACAAACTTCTAATTAGAAAGGTGCAGGTCTTAAATGAAAAGAAAACTTATCGTACTTCTAGCTTCGTGTAGCCTGGCTGTCGCAATTATTGTACCTGTGTTTACCATTGACCCAGCAGTAAATAATAATACTCAAATGTTAATTGAAATTATGGGACACGGTGCAGGTGGCGACTGATTCTCCCTCCTGAACGCCTCGCATCACACAAAGACCGCAAGCCCTATCTGCTTAAGATAGACTTGCGGTCTTTGTGTTGAAGCCCGTTTTAATTCACCGACTTATCGTACTGAAGATAGACAACATGCGTTTGCAGATATTCGTTCAGGCCATGTTTGCCGTCTGCGCCGCCGATGCCGGATTTTCTCCAGCCTGCATGGAAGCCTTGCATGGCTTCAAAGTTCTCCCGGTTAATATAGGTTTCCCCGTATTTGAGACGCTTGATGACTTTCATGGCAACGTTCAGATTCCGGGTATACAGAGAAGAGGTCAAACCGAACTCACTGTCATTGGCAAGCGCGATCGCTTCATCCAGGTTCGAGAATGAAATGACCGGGATGACCGGGCCGAAGATTTCCTCTTGCACGATCTCCATTTCATTGGTGGCACCGGTAATGACCGTTGGCTCAAAAAAGCTGCCTGCACCCTCAATTTTTTTACCGCCAAGGGCAATTTCAGCCCCCTCTTCTACGGCGCGGTCCACCTTTTGCTGTACGGATTCCTGCGCCGCCTTGTTAATCAACGGGCCCATTTGAATATCCTTGTCTTTCAGCGGATCGCCATACTTCACCGCTTTCATGGCTTCAACCAGACGGGTGGTGAATTCGTCTTTGATCTTCTCATGCACGTAGACCCGCTCCGCACAGTTGCAGACCTGCCCTGTATTGATCACCCGGGAAGCCACAATCGCCCGGATGGCCAAATCCAGGTCGGCATCGTCCATAACAATCGCAGGGGCCTTGCCACCCAGCTCCAGACTGACCTTGATGATATTCTCGGCAGCCGCCTGCATCACCTTTTGTCCGGCCGGCACGCTGCCGGTAAGACTGACCATCCCGACTTTAGGGTTGCTGGCCAATTCATTACCGACCTCTGCGCCTCTGCCCGTGACAAGGTTGAATACCCCTTGGGGAAGACCGGATTTGTCGACAATTTTGGCAAAGGCCACCGCATTGTTCGGAGATTCGGCGCTGGGCTTGACTACAATCGTGTTGCCGGTAATGAGCGCAGGGGCCATTTTTCTGGCAATCAAAAAGAATGGAAAATTCCAGGGCAGAATGCCGGTAGTTACCCCAATCGCCCGTTTGAACACAAAAATATTCTCATTATCACGGTCACTCTGAACAATTTCCCCTTCATAGCGGCGTGCCCACTCTGCCATATAATCCATATAGTCCGCTGTAAAGTTAACCTCTACCGTGGACAATTCCAGTGTCTTGCCTACCTCCTCGGAGATCAGTCTGGCAAGGCTATCCGCTTCCGCCCGAATCCCCTCGGCAATGGCATGAAGATACTTCCCTCTCTCCACCGCAGGGGTTTCTTCCCAGGCAGTCTGGGCCTCATTCGCTGCATGGATAGCACGCACGACATCATTCCTTGTAGCTTTGGGAACCTGTGAAATGACTTCATCTGTTGCCGGATTGGTTACATCCATCCACTCTTTGCCTTCAGATTCGGTAAATTGGCCGTTGATGTACATCAAATGCTTTTCCACTGTTTCTCCCCCTTAAGGTAGATTGTTCCATTTGCCCTACCATAGTGTAAACGTTGTCATTATTTTTTGTCAACAACATTCACATTTATTATTTGTTTTTGTGTTGTTTTTCATTGACTTTTTGAGTTAAGCTATTACCACGAAGGTTATGATTGGAGGGGCAGGAATGAAAGTCAGTATATTTTCCACTTGTTTAGTAGACCTCATTACCCCGAATGTCGGAATGGCTATGGTTGAAGTTCTCGAAAGGCTGGGCTGTGAAATTGATTTCCCGGCCTCGCAGGTGTGCTGCGGTCAACCCACTTATAACAGCGGTTATCTGGAGGATTCCAAGCTTGCCATGAAGAACATGATGCTTGCCTTTGAACACTCGGATTATGTCGTAGGTCCGTCCGGCTCTTGTATCGCTATGTTCCATGAGTACCCGAAAATTTTCAGAGGTGATCCACAGTGGGAATTGAAAGCGGTTGCTATAAAAGAGAAAGCTTATGAGTTTACGCAGTTCATCGTACGGGTGCTTGGCATCACTGATGTGGGTGCAAGGCTGGACGGAACCGCCACCTACCACCGTTCCTGCCATATGACAAGATTGCTGGGCGAACGGGAAACCCCCTTCCTGTTGCTTGAACAAGTAAAGGGACTCCAGCTGGAACCGCTCAAGAACAGTGATAATTGCTGTGGCTTTGGCGGAACTTTTTCAGTAAAAATGCCGGAAATCTCCGGGCAAATGGTCGATGAAAAATGTGGATGTGTGGTGGAAACCGGAGCAGATATTCTGATCAGTTCAGATATGGGCTGCCTGCTCAACATCGGCGGACGCCTATCCCGCAAGGGCGAACCCGTAAAGATCATGCATATTGCAGAAGTGCTGAACCATAGCCATGCTGCTGTTGCCAGAGGAGGAAACCAGACTTGAGCCTGCAAACGGATAAACGGGATTTCAACACACGGACTTCAGATGGCCTTGATGACCTATTCATGAGGAGCGCAGTAGGTTCAGCGCAGGATAGCTTGAAGACCAGGCGCCTGTCTGCCGCCACCGCACTCGGGGATTGGGAACAATGGCGTACCCTCGGCCAGCAAATCCGCCAGCATACGCTGAAACATCTGGATTATTACCTGGAGCAACTGGCCATTAACGTTGAGGACAAGGGCGGGCATGTCTATTTTGCCAAAACCAAAGAGGAAGCAAGCAGCTATATCCGGGACATCATCGTACAAAAAAAAGCTAAAAAAATCGTCAAATCCAAATCGATGGTCACCGAGGAAATTGAAATGAACCGTGTTCTGATGGAGGCCGGCTGTGAGCTGATCGAGACCGATCTGGGTGAATACATCCTCCAAATGGATGATTGGGACCCGCCTTCGCATATTGTAGCCCCTGCGCTGCATAAAGACCGGACACAGATTAGCAGAGTGTTCACGGAGAAACTTGGATATACCGGCGATGATAATCCCGAGAACCTCGCCCGTTTTGCCCGGACGGTCCTGAGGCAGAAGTTTCTGGAGGCGGATGTCGGGATCACAGGCTGCAACTTTGCTATCGCTAACCTGGGAGCCATTAATCTGGTGACCAATGAAGGCAACGGTGATCTCACAGCCGCCATACCGAAAACACATATCGCGGTAATGGGCATGGAACGAATTGTGCCGACGCTTGAAGAGATGGAGGTTCTGGATAATCTGCTCTGTCGGAGCGCGGTAGGGCAAAAATTGACCAGCTATATCACGGTGATGGGACCCTCGGCAGCGGGGGAGACTGATGGCCCGGAAGAGTTCCATTTAGTTGTAGTGGACAACGGACGGTCCGATATTCTCGGAAGCGAGTTTGGTGAAGCCCTGCAATGTATCCGCTGTGGTGCCTGTCTTAATGTCTGCCCGGTCTACCGTCATATAGGCGGGCATGCCTACGGGTCCATTTATCCGGGTCCGATTGGAGCGGTAATCACTCCGCTGCTGGGCGGATACGATGACTATCAAGAGCTGCCTTTTGCCTCCAGTCTGTGTGGTGCTTGTACGGATGTCTGTCCGGTCAAAATTCCGCTGCATGAGCAGTTGATTCTGCACCGTCAAAAAATCGTGAAGGAGCATCGCACCGGTGCCGCGGAAAGATTCCAGATGAAGACGGCAGGAAGGCTGCTGTCCTCCCAGGCTTTATTCGGCAAAGCGCTGCGGTTTGCGAACCCAGCAAGCCGGCTGATCAGCAGACATGGCCGCATTGTGAGAGGACCGGGACTCATCCGCGGCTGGATCAATACCCGTGATCTAAGCCAGCCGGTCAGGCAGCGGGACAGCTTCCGGGTCTGGCTTGAACAACGCAAAGGAGGCTCGGATCAATGACAGCATCGAACAGGGACTCTTTTCTGAATACAATTGCCTCCAAGCTGGGACGGGAAAGAATCTATGACGTTCAGCGTCCTGATATGCAGGACCTGATGCCGGGCAATTCCAGCAGTTTAACAACCGGTGAATTGGTAGACATCCTTAAGGAGCAATGCTTCTTCATCCATACGCAGTTCATTGAATCGACTCCGGAGATCTTACAGAGAACATTAAATGATCTGATCGACGCCAACGGCGGAGGGGCTGTAATCACTTCCGGAGATGTCCGGTTTACCGAATATGGCCTGAGATTCGCGGATGGACTCGTCTGGGAAGAAGCGGCAGGAAGAGAGCAGAATATTATGCGCTCCGAATCGGCCAATACGGCAATTATCTTCGCTGACTACGCACTAGCCGAGTCAGGAACGATTGTTGTGGAGAGCCGCCCGGATCAGGGGCGCTCCCTCCATTTTCTGCCCGCCCACTATATTGCGGTGATTGAAAAAAAGCGGCTCGTGCTCCGCTCCACCCAGGCTGCAGCAGATCTGAACCGTAGGATAGAGGCGGGTGAGCCGCTGGGTTCATCTATCAATTTCATCTCCGGTCCTTCAAATTCCGCTGATATTGAAATGCAGCTCGTTGTCGGGGTACACGGCCCCTTGAGAGCAACCTATGTGCTTATTTAGTGGGTCCAGTTGAATTCCCGCTGTGTACCAAGTCCCAACCACCAGGCTCTATCCTTATAATCTTATGTAACGTGAATTTGAGAATGTTAGCTCATCATTGCGGAATGTCTTGTGAATCAAGGCGGTTTCGCCATGATGACCCCTATCTATTTTCAAGTTCTTTTTTCGCTGCTCATTGTGCAATTTTGCCCATTGTGCAATAATGTATTTTAGACCATAGAGCGCAGATTGTTCTGTCTCAAGAAAGGAGGCCGCATGGAACTTGAACCCCAACCCGACACTACGTGATAAAAAAAAGGAAGCCACCGCCTACGCCTTGGCTGAAGCTGCCTTTGAGCTGGCGCTGAAGCAAGGCATGGATGGTTTTATCGTCGACGATATTGTTCAGCAAGCCGGCTACTCCCGGCGAACCTTTGCCAATTACTTCTCGTGCAAAGAGGAAGCGGTAGCGGAGTATTTTATGGGCAGCGCTTCGAAAGAGGATCAGAATATGCTGTTCGCGGGCTTGCCTCCGGACGCAACTCCGCTGGATGCCTTGTACAAGTTGCTTAAGCTGCAATTCACCTCTGAGTTCCTGCATAAATTACGGCAGTTCGTATCGCTCGCCAATCAGTATCCGTCCCTGGAGCCATATATCCTCAGCGTATTCCGCCGCTTGCAGATCGCTGCACAGGAGGTCCTAGAGCGTTTCTCCCATGGGCGGTATGCCGACGGATACACCCATCTCCTTGCCGGTGCAGTCTACGGAGCGTTCGTGCCCATACTGGACGGACGGATGAACGTGCTGCTGCCGGGAGAAGCAGGGGATGAACGCTCCGGTGCCATGCCGTTCGATCAGTATTTGAATTCCATGTTTGCTTATTTACGCAACGGCTTTTAAAACAGAGATAAAAAGGAGAAACCATCACATGTCTACTTTTCTATACCGGTTGGGTAAATCGGCTTATTCCAAGCCGTGGTATTTCCTCGCAGCCTGGATCGTCGTTCTTGGTGTTGTTGGCACTTTGTTAGGCGTTAATGGCATACAGTCCAGCTCCGAAATGAAAATTGAAGGTACCGAATCGCAAAAAGTGCTGGATATGCTGGCTAAAGAGCTTCCCGCCGCTGCCGGCGGCCAGGCGAGCGTAGCTTTTACCGTACCGGACGGAGAACGTCTGGACACACCCCAGCGGGTAGCGTTGCTCCAGAAAGCTATCCATGATGTCTACAGTATGGACTATATCATTAACCCCGTAGAACTGGCCGCTCAAGCTGCTGCGGCTGCTCAAGCTGGGGGTACAGACCCGTCAGCGGCAGCAGGCCAAACAGCTGCTGCCGGACAGACGGGCGCGGCGGGGCAATCTGCCGCAGCGGACCCATCTGCTGCTGCCGGACAGACGGGTGCGGCGGGGCAATCTGCCGCGGCTGCCCAGGCCGCTCCTTACGGCCCGCTGATGGCTGACGGCGTTCCGGTTCCCGGAGTAATGCTGTCCGCTGACGGCAGCATCGCCCTGTTCCAGTTCCAGTTCACCGTTCAACAGACGTCACTGCCATCTTCCGTACCGGATAACATCATCAAGACCGTGACTGAAGTCGAACAGGCAGGCTCCGGCATCACAGCCATTCCGAGCGATTCACTGAAGAGTATACCGGCTATCGGCTCGACTGAAGCAGTCGGCGTAGTCGTCGCTGCGGTTGTACTCTTCATGACGCTGGGCTCTGTCGTTGCCGCCGGTCTGCCGCTGATTACCGCACTCCTCGGCGTCGGTATCAGTGTCGGCGGTGCTTTTGCTCTCTCCAGTGTAATCCAGATGAATGACATTACACCGGTACTCGCTATTATGATCGGTCTGGCGGTCGGTATTGACTACTCACTCTTCATCGTTAACCGGCAGCGGCGGCTCATTCTTGATGAGAAGTTAAGCGCGGGTGAAGCGGCAAGCCGGGCACTCGGCACCGCCGGCAGCGCCGTATTCTTCGCCGGCCTGACTGTTATTATCGCCCTGTGCGGCATGCTGGTCATCGGTATCGGTTTCTTGTCAACCATGGCTCTCGTTGCTGCTGCCAGTGTTCTGATCAACGTCCTGCTGGCGCTAACCCTGCTGCCTGCGCTGCTCGGTCTGGTCGGTGAAAAGATCTGCACCGCCAAAGCCCGCGCAAAAAGCACGGCTTCCGGAAATAAAGCCAGCCACAAATTCTCCCACCGCTGGGCAAACACTACAGTGAAATACCGCTGGGTCATCATTATTCTGGTGATTCTGGTTCTTGGAACAGCGGCGATTCCGGTAACGAAAATGGAGCTGGGCATTCCGTCCGGCGCTTCAGCCAACCTGGACACTCCAGCTCGCCAAAGCTATGACATCATCTCCAAAGGCTTCGGCGAGGGCTTCAACGGACCGCTGCTCCTAGTGGCTGAACCGAAGAACCCGTCCGATAAAATTTCAATGCAGACGCTGGGCAAGCTGGTTCAGGAACTGCAAATGCATGATAACGTTACGCTGGTGTCCCCAATGGGCGTCAACGCGACCGGAAATATCGCCATTATCAGTCTGATCCCGAAAACCGGCCCTACGGATACGGAGACAAGGAATCTGGTGCAGGATCTGCGCGATCCCGCTTCCACTCTCGCCTCCGGGAATAATATAACGCTTGGTGTGACCGGCTTCACCGCCATCAACATCGATATGTCTTCCAAGCTTTCCGACGCCTTCCCTCTGTATATCGGCATCATTGTGATCCTGTCCCTGATCATCCTGCTGCTCGTTTTCCGGTCGGTCATTGTTCCGGTCAAAGCAACGGTCGGCTTTATTCTCAGCGTCCTCGCTACCTTCGGCCTGACTACAGCGGTCTACCAGTGGGGATGGCTGCACTCCCTGTTTGGTTTTGACACGGGAGGACCGCTGCTCAGCTTTATGCCGATTCTGGTCACCGGTATTCTGTACGGGCTGGCGATGGATTATCAGGTATTCCTGGTCAGCTCCATGCGCGAGGCTTACGTCCACGGACGCCATGGCAACGATAGCGTAGTTCACGGCTACGATCTCGCCAGCCGCGTTGTGCTAGCCGCTGGTGTAATCATGGTTTCCGTCTTTGCCGGCTTCATCTTTGCACCTGACGCGATGATCAAACAGATCGGCTTCGCGCTGGCCTTCGGCATCCTGATCGATGCCTTCATCATTCGTATGACACTCGTTCCGGCCGTTATGGCGGTCTTCGGCGACAAGGCCTGGTGGCTTCCACAATGGCTGGACCGTCTGCTTCCGAACCTTGACGTCGAGGGCGATAAGCTAATCGCCAAGCTCCATGCCGAGAGCGACAGATCCTCTTGATTCATTAATAACGCTCATGCAACGGGGTGCTCATGAGGCCATGTAATTGGCTTATGAGCACCCCGTGTTTTTATGGGAATTGGATAGAAATCGATAAGATAGAGAACTGGTCGAACGACAAAGCCCAGGACACTTGGACGTAGCACACTATCCACATCAGTGAATTCCGATATGTCATTTACGGAACTACATAACCCTACTGGGCCGACACATTAATACTGTCCACATTCGGTCCTTCCGTACCGGTAGTCACCACTTTAACCGTATTGGTTCCGGTATTCATGGGAACCTGAATGGTTTTTTCTCCCCAGGTTGACCAACTGCCAGTTGCTGCAAAGGCGGTATTGCTAATGACCTTGCTTCCGTTCACATACACATCCAGGTTTCTTGTGCCTGTTTCCAGTGCATAGCGAAATTTCACATTTTTCGTCCCCGCAATAGCACAGTAGACGCTGCTCCACTGAATGGAGGCATCGGTTGAGGCAGTGAAGTTAACGTACCCGGTACCGATATAGCCCGAATTGGTAGTTTCTGCCGCGGCATTCGTTAATGTTGTGCCTGTTTCAGCTTCATAAGTGGTGCCAGTGTCTGTACCACTGTCGTTTCCGAGTGCAGCTACAAAGGTGGTCACACTTTGGGCGGGAAGCTGGGCTGTAAAGGAACGGTTCGACACATTCACGGATGCTCCGGAGGCAACTTTTCGGCTGGCGTCCGTGATCCATGTGGATACGCTCGATGCCGTACCATTCTGCAGGACAAAGTTCTGGCTTACAGCTGAAGTGCTTTTGTTAATGGCTACTATGACAGCTTTGTTGTCGCCTTTGTATGCTGAAATGTATACATTCGTATTTGGATTCTTTGTAGCGTCAACTCTTACATATCCAGGACGGATGAATTTGGAGAACTGAGCCATGCTATCCCCGCGCTTACTGATCGTACCATCCTCATTCATCGGACCGTACTGTCTGCGGATGTACCACCATACATATGCCTGAAAGTCCGCCTCTACCATAGCATTGTGCATATGATAAGCAACTTCCAGTGCCTCAGGCCAGCGGTTCGCAGAGTTATTGTCACTGTTGGGATAATACACTTCTGTCATCCAGAGCTCTTTCCCTGCCCCTTTTTGTTTGAAAAGCGGATAAGGAAAGTCATTAAACGAAGTGCCATAGGTGTGCGCACCCAGAATATCCATATTGGCAAGTGCCTGTGAATCATTCAGGATAGGGTCCGACATATTCTTCAAATAAGAGAACGACTCAGGTGCTATAACCCGGCAGTTAATCGACCCCGCATTATTCTTCATAAAAGTAAGCATTTCTGCTGGAGTCCACCAGGTCCAGGTATGTGCATAATCCGGTTCATTTTGAACAGAAATCGCATAAAGATCCACACCGTTATTCTTCATATACGTAACGAAATCGTTCAGATGCTGCGCATACGCGGCGTACTTATCGTACCTGAGCCGTTTGGCGGACGTATCGCCGTTGTGATTGAAGGTCTCCGTCATATCACCGGGAGGATTCCAGGGCGAAGCAAAAACTATGGCTCCGTGTGCGACTGCAGATTTTGCAGTTTCCACTTCTTTGTACCAGTTATTTTTATTGTCATCCACATAGATTCGCAGGACAGAAAACCCTAACTGGTTCGGTCCATTGCCAAAAGCCGTTTCTCTTTGCGCTGCGGTCAAATCTCCAGCCCAAGCCGGGAGGTTAATGCCTCCAAACCCGCGGATCACTTGTTTCTCTGCTGATAAATTAACGGTCACATCGCTTGCTGCTGAAACTTTAGGAGGCGTAGGTACCATCATTACCGACAGCACAGTTATACATGCCAATAATGTACACAGTGATTTTTTTACCCCTGAAATCATTTTTCTCATCTCCTCATCGTGTAATTTCCGCCAAACCCTGCTCTTGTCACCTCCTGTCTGATCGAAGCGGCAGCCGTACCTCACCTAAGCTTGTCCATACTTCTTGCAGTACTTGCAAGCGCTTCCTTTTCCTGTATTATAATAAGTATCTGCTGTATAATCCTTGCAAATAAACGCTACTATATTGCGCGGATACCTATAATCCCAAAAGTTACAATAAAAGGATTGGATGCTATGAATCAGGAGACAAACTATATTTTCGCACCTATTAAAAAAGAATTGATTTGCTTTCATAAAACAACAGATACGGAGCTGATCAACCCCGCCTTGCCTTATCACCGCCACGATGCTTACGAAATATATTTGTTCCTAAGAGGCAATGCTTACATGTATCTTGAGCAGTCCTGCTACAAACTGACCCCTGGCGATTTAATCATCATCAGCCCCAGCGAAATGCACCGTTGTATCTGTATCGACAATCAAATGTATGAACGAATAGGGCTGAATATCAAGAAATCAGCCTTGGAGAAGCTTTCAAGTCATCGCTCGAATCTATTATCCTGTTTCGAATCCCATCCCTTCGGACAAAACAATCTAATCCGGATCTCCCAGGACCAAATTGTGATGTATTGCGGGCTTGCAGAGAAATTGATCTCCTGCCTCAGCTCGGAGGCATATGGACAGGATCTTCTGGCGGAATCCTACGCAACCCAACTGCTTGTGTTCATCAATACCCTGTATCCGTCTGCCACATACCAATCGAACAATCTCATGCCGGAGCTGGTCAGCAAGACCATGACCTATATCAAGGAGCACCTGGTCGGATCTATTTCATCTGAGCAGCTGGAGCAGGAGTTTCATTACAGCGGCAAATATATAAGCCAGCTGTTCAGAGAGCATACCGGACTTACGATACGCTCCTACATTGTGGACAAGCGCATCACGCTGGCTATGAGCCATCTGGCCGCAGGCAAGACCGTTGCCGAAGCCTGTGAGCTGTCCGGGTTCAGCGACTATGCTAATTTTATAAGGAGCTTCAAAAAAATAGCCGGCATGCCCCCGGGAAAATATAAAGCGGTTATACAGGCTTGAGAGGCTCTTTCAGCTCTTAGCACAGGACCAAAAAGAAAAAAAGCCAGAGGCAACTTAAGTTCGCCTTTGGCTTTTTTTGTCTAATTCGGGGTTATTGTGAGTAGTAGATTAATCAGTATTTATCAATCTTGTACCAGAATAAGGGCAGCGGGAACCACCCTGTAGGCACATCCACTGCCATATAGCGACTGTGCTGTGTAAGAAGAAGCGCCTGAGCCTGCTGCTTATTAAGGACTACTGCATCCGGCTTAGCAGACCGCTCAACAGTCACGCCATCCGCATCCACCCGTGCAGTAACCGGCTGACCGTCCATGACTGCGGAGAACTCCCCCTGGACAATCCCTGTCGTCTTAAGCTTAAGCGTCAGATAAGCCTCTAATACATTGGCGAAATCCAGAATATGATACATATCAGAGTTCTCGATAACATAGTCGTCAGCAATGCTGCCAAGAGCTGTATTTAGAGAAATGTCATATTCTGGCGTAACAATAGTGATTCGCTCTGCTCTGCTATATCCCCTGTAAGCCTTGATCGTCCGTGCAATATCGTCCGCATTTGCCACTGCGAATTCAGATATTTCATCGCCTGCTTCGTTTCCAATCAGATACCCGATCAGCTTGCCTTTATCCAGGACACCCAGGGCCTTTTGATGGAGGCTGTTGAAAATAAGCGGCAATTGCTGTAAGTTACGTTCAATATAAGCCAGCCGCGAGGTGTTCATGCTATGCGCAAAGGCTTCTGCTCCTTCAATCCCGAATAACGGGCTAAAGGATATTCCAGTGTCGTTCACATGTCTTAAGCCATGGCGCACATTGGCCTCTCCCACGAAATACTTGAACTTTACACCGCCAAGCGTGAAGCCGAAATACTCATATCTCTGTCGCTGACCATATAACACAACCATATCACACGTATTGCGCAGTTCTTCTAGCCACATGTCCATGAGCGCCTTCATATGCCCTTCGCCACGCGCACGCGGATGAACCGATACGGTACCCAAATAGCCGGTTCGCAGCGTATAATCACATACCGTCAGAGGCTCTGGAAAAACGGCTACCTGTGCGCGCAGCCTGCCTTTCTCATCCACAGCAACCTTATGCATAGCTGAAGAATCCACGTTCTTGTTATAGGCTTTGGGCATCAGGGTTTCAAAATCCAAGCGAAAAGCATAGTTGGCCAAATCTATGCATTCCTCACGCTCATTCGGAGTTGCCGTTCTGTATTTAACCATTTTGCCCTACCCTTTCAGTGTAAGTATTTAACTCCCATCCTATAACTATGATTCTAGATGCATATGCAATATCCTGCCGCATGTCATTCCGATTCCCGCCGCCTGGCCGCGGCCACATCAATCATATGCTTTAATACGCGCCATATTCAAAACAGTCAAAATCTGCCGCATTGTCAGAGGCCGTACCGTTACTCGTACAATACATTCCTATGCAGCAGCCCACAAATCCGCCTGCCACTTCGGTACTCAAACTACTCGTATCTATATGTTCTGCAACCAACTGATATTGATCTCCATCCGTGCTGTAATAGAAGCTCAACTCCTGGCCTCTTGCAGCTATCTTTAAATACAACCGCCGAGCATCTACCTCTGCCTGTGTAACATTCGTCTCCAGGCCATTGATACAGGTCACAACACGTAAGGCTTGTCTGTCATCCTGCAACACGCGCTCAAACCGGATATGATACATTTCATTTTGAATGACAGCCAAACCTGCCGATTCATGGATGCTCCGCGCCGCAAACTCCATCACTGCTGCTGCCGTATAGTCAAAATGCTGTTGCCGCAAACAGACAAAGCTGAGATTATCCTGATCCTTGAACGTTTGAGGTTTTAGCTTTAGCCGCAAATATCCTTTACGTTCTGTCAAAGAATATAAATCCTCCTGCGGATTCCTTAAGAACATCCATTTATGTGCCAGATTATCACTGTCAAAATGGTCGCAGCGCAATTGCGGCTCCACCGGAACCGGCGTCAATCCTATGACCCCCTGCTCCTGCAGAATTCCCCGGCCCTCATTGACTACTGGCCATCCATCCTCCCAAATCACTGAAGCAAGAAACGTCTCCCGCCCCAAATTACTATAGCTACCTCCATAAGGACGTGAGGCGAGCATCACCATATACCATTGACCGTCTTCAGCCTGAACTAAATCGGCATGCCCCACATTGATAACCGGATAATGTTTGCCCAGATGACGATGTGTAATGATCGGGTTGTTCGGATTCCCGGTATAGCCTTCTGTCAGCTTCTGGCTGCGTGCGACGGTCACCGCGTGATTCGGCCCTGTTCCCCCCTCGGCAATCATTAAATAATAGAAGTCATCTTTCTTGTACAGATGCGGCCCTTCCGGCCAGATCACATCTGTCATGGCACCTCTCCAAAGGACATAGCTCTCCCCCGCAAGCGCCATGGTCTCCAAGTTCAGTTCCTGAATCCATACTTCCCAGTTGCCGTCATAACGTACTCCAGTTGAGTTAGGCCTTGTACCCAAATAGTAGGTTCTTCCGTCATCATCAAAGAAAATCGTGGGGTCAATCCCTACCGCTCCTTGAATAAAATAGGGCTCCGACCATGGCCCCGCAGGATGGGTTGCTGTAACAACGAAATTTCCGCCATGGGTTACATTGGTCGTAATCATATAGAACATGCCCTCATGGTAGCGTAGGGTTGGGGCAAAAATCCCCCCTGAGTGCCTGGCCCCCTGTAAGTTCAATTGTGAGGGGCGGTTAAGCACGTTGCCAATCTGCTTCCAATGGACAAGATCACGGCTATGGAAAATCGGCACCCCAGGAAAATAAGCAAATGTCGATGTCACCAAATAATAGTCTTCCCCCACCCGGCATACTGAAGGGTCCGGATAAAAACCTGGCATAATCGGGTTATTATAAGTAACGGAATTGTGTTCAATCGCAGTTGTCATTCTTTTACTCCTCCAGTCCTAGTCCAGCTTATCGAAACAGCACACAATTCCCGGATTCCCGGAAATATTTGATCAATTTCTCAATGGGACTGCGCCCGCATTTCAGTTGCTCGCCGAGACAGTCTATACACAGGAAGTCTTGGGCGTTGCGCGTAACAAGCTTCAGGTAAATCGCCACATCATCCGTCATTAAAGGGACTCCGCATGTTCTGCATGTCCTATTCCTATTCATGTTCATGTGATCCTTTACACCAATTTCGCCCGCACAATCAGACAATCATGAGCCGGAACTACAGGAGCATATCTTTCTCTGAATACGCCGATTTCTTTATGCTCCCAGCAGTCATACAGCGACAGCGATTTTCCGGAAGCATAGGGGAGTCCGATATCCCAGAACTGCAACGACATTTCCCTTTGACCATCACTTAAATTAAAGAAACCTATCGCCACGTCTCCGTCAGTTAACACTTTTACCAGCATAAATACATCATCTGCATGAAACCATTGCGGTTCCGGCTTGATGCGATAAGCACCGCGGCCCTCCACATCCTGATTAATGGCAATCAAATCCCCGTTCATCAGAATATCTCTGGTGGCCTGGTTGGTTTTCCGGATGTCACTGCCAATCATCAGCGGAGATCCCATCATGCTCCATATAGAAAAATGGGTCTTGTACTCCACATCACTACAACCGCCGATTTGGCTTCCGATAAAGTCGCTGTTGCTGCCTCCATACATGCCGACAACCAGCATATCCATATCATTATGACAATATGCTCCTGTGTAGCAGGCCTTATCAAGCTGTGACAAAGCTAAACTCTTGATGGAATCCCAGCTATCCTGAATATCCCCTGTGGACCGGTACATATGAGCGCCGGATTCACGAATCCAATGGTATACATTGTCCTCACCCCAATTGCATGCTGAGAACAGGATGTCTCTTCCGCAGTTTTTGAGCGCCAGGCTCATTCGTTTGTACAGCAGTTCCCCCGATATATGTCTGGGCTTGAAGCAGTAATCATACTTCAAAAAATCTACGCCCCATTCTGCCAGCAATTCCGCATCCTGAAATTCATGTTCAAAGCTCCCCGGATATCCTGCGCATGTATGTGTTCCTACACATGAGTACATCCCAAACTTTAATCCCTTGGCATGAATGTAATCTGCAAGCGCCTTCATTCCGTTCGAGAATTTGACCGGATCAGCAACCAGCTTGCCATCGTTGTCCCTTTCTTTCAGGCTCCAGCAATCATCAATAACAATGTACTCATATCCCGCATCCTTGAACCCCTCTGCAACAAGTGTATCGGCGGCTTCCCGGATAAGCTGCTCATTAATGTCCCATGTAAAGGTGTTCCATGAATTCCATCCCATGGGCGGTGTCAAGCCGAGTTGTTGTTTGTTCATCAAAGTATTCATCCTTTCGTGTAATCCAGCTACACCGTCCTTTACTGGACAGCATAGCTGTTGTGGATTGCAGATCCCTATTCCCCAGAAGGGTATGGATGAATCTTCTGAATGGTGCCGTCCGGATTATAGTGTAGCTCCGTATATTTGACGCAGCGCTTATGATTGACACCCTCAGACAGGGAGCTGTCATGGTAGAACAGATACCACTTCTCTTCAAACTGAACGATGGAGTGGTGCGTAGTCCAGCCGATAACCGGTGACAGAATCTCACCCTTGAAGGTAAAAGGACCTGCCGGATGCTTGCTGACCGCATAGACCAAGGTATGCTTTGTGCCTGTCGAATAAGACAAATAGTAGTAGCCATTATATTTATGAACCCATGGCCCTTCAAAATATCTCCGGTCCTCATCACCAGCAAGAATCGGATTTCCTTCTTCATCCACAATGGAAATTTCTTGCGGCACCTCCTGTAAAGACAGCATATCTTCGCTTAACAGCGCCACACGCGGCCCTAGTGCAGGCTGGTCAAGGGCCGGCCCTTCCGCCCCCGGGCGGAAGGTGCCGGTCTGCCATTGTTCAAGCTGGCCTCCCCAGAGGCCGCCAAAGTAAATATACGCCCGGTCGTCTTCATCCACAAAAACAGCAGGATCGATACTGAAGCTGCCGGGAATATAGTCCGGCTGCGGCGTGAACGGACCTGCCGGAGATGAAGCCGTCGCCACACCCAGACGGAACACCCCCTCCCGGTCGCGGGCCGGGAAAAATAAATAGTAAGTATTGTTCTTATAGGCGGCATCAGGCGCCCATAGTTGTTGCGACGCCCAGGGAATCTCGCTCAGATGAAGCACTTGCCCGTGATCTGTCACAGGGGATTCAAAATTCTCTATGGATAGGACATGATAGTCTTCCATTGCATACTGGTCACCGTTGTCATTGTCCGGTCCATTATGATCCAGGTCATGGGAAGGATAAATATAAATTTTGCCTTCAAATACGTGGGCGGACGGGTCCGCTGTGTAGATGTGGGTTACGAGTGGCTCGTTGGGTTTGGGCAACTGATTCATGTATAAATCTCCTCTTCTTGAGTATATTGGCTTGAAAGAACATCTCTTCGTACTGAAACTAAGACAGCAGGAAGAATAGAAGCCTATCCAGCAACCGCTTACAATACATATTGTACTGTACTCTTCCAGCCGTCACCCATACCAAAAGTAAAGAATTCTCCCTATAAATCTTACACGTTTATTGCAGGACTACCGGCAGATTGCAGATATCAACATGGTATCGGACAACACAAAAGATCGTATGGCGCATAATTACATGAATGCCATACGACCTTTCCCCATTCCAAATAATCTCATCTCACTGCAGGCTTTCCTGGCGCTTCCGGCTAATTCACCTTAACTAACTGCCATTGCTTAGTCTGATCAATCTGAACTGCTGGGCGGTATTGCCTAAATCCTGCATAAGCTGAATCGCTTCCCCGTTCATAAATATTTTCCATTTATACTAATTTTTTTAATATTTAAAGTTTAACTGTTATCCCAAATTAGTTTTATCTAATAATAGATCAATAAGTCGTGAGGATCGGTCATTGTTTGAACGAAAACGATAATTTATTATAGTTGCATGGTTATGTAAGCGCTAACATGTAAAAGGGGGTTAGGGTAAATAGCATTAGGATTAACCCACGGCCAAGCCGCAAATGGTTCATGGAAGGAGGAGTGCCTGTCAGCCAGTAGGCTTAGGGTATAGCAGTCCTGTGAAAGGCTCCAATTACACAAAGGGGGAGTGAACCGATGCGTAGTCACAGCATGAGAAGCAATTCTATTCGTAAATTTCTTTATATTTCGCCCTTTATGGTTTTACTTGCTGTCTTTGCATACTATCCGCTCTATGGCTGGGTATATGCATTCTTTGACTATATGCCGCCGATTCCGCTGTCACAATCGCCTTTTGTCGGGTTGAAATGGTTTCATTCCCTGGTAGAGAACCAGGTAAAGGTCGATCAGCTGCTTCAGGTCATCAAAAACACCTTCGGCATCAGCGGGCTGAGCATACTTTTCTCTTGGCTCCCCATGATCTTTGCCATTTTCCTGACAGAGATCAAAGCCGTCCGTTTCCGCAAATTTATCCAGACCGTAACCACCCTTCCGAACTTTATCAGCTGGGTACTGGTCTATTCCCTGGCATTTTCCATGTTCTCCAGTGAAGGGGTCGTCAATGGTTTTTTGAGCCAGATGGGGCTGAGCGACTCTCCTATACTCTTTCTTCAGAACTCGGACCATGTCTGGATTACGATGTGGATATGGGCCACCTGGAAGTCACTGGGCTGGTCGGCCATTTTGTATATTGCGGCGATTATGAGTATTGATGAGTCCCTGTACGAAGCGGCTTATGTAGATGGGGCAACAAGAATGCAGGTCATCCGGCATGTAGTTCTGCCAAGTATGCTGCCGACTTATTTTGTGCTGTTGATGCTCCAGATTGCCAGCTTCCTGAACAATGGGCTGGAGCAATATTTTGTTTTCCAGAATGCCTTCAACAAAGACACCATCCAGGTATTGGATCTATATGTATACAACCTGGCTATGGGAGGCGGCAGCTATTCCGTTTCCGTCGCGATCAGTATGCTGAAAAGCCTCATTAGTGTTGTGCTTCTCTTTTCCGTAAACGGGCTGTCCAAATTGTTAAGAGGAGAGGGCATCGTATGAGTGACAACCAGACCGGTTTGACGCCGAATGCCAAAGAAAATAACATCTCCCCCAAAATTAAAATGCAGGTCAGTGCAACCGACAAACTGATTTCTGTCGTGATCTACGTGCTGTTTTCTCTCTTTGCATTTATGTGTGTCTATCCGTTTTACTCCATCATTATCAATACCATAAGCGCCAACGATCTCAGTGCCAAAGGTGAAATTGTGTTTTGGCCAAGGCAGATCCATTTCCAGAACTATGTTGATGTGTTCAAAATACCGGGACTGTGGAATGCATTTGTCATTTCTTTGGGGAGAACGGTAATAGGTACACTTTTGACTGTCGGGGCCTCTGCCTTTTTGGGGTTCATGTTTGCCCAGGAGGATATGTGGGGGAAAAAATTCTGGTACCGCTTCACCATTATTACGATGTTCTTTAGTGCCGGCATTATCCCCTGGTATCTGACCATGCGATCGCTGCATCTGACCAACAATTTCCTGGCATACATCCTGCCGTCCATCGTAGCCCCGTTCTTCATCATACTTGTAAAAACGTTCGTAGAATCCACGCCGAAGGAATTGCAGCAGGCGGCCAGCATTGACGGTGCCGGGATTATGACGATCTTTTACAAAATTATCTTGCCCATAAGCAAACCGATATTGGCGACAGTCGCCATATTCTCGGCAGTGAACCAGTGGAACTCTTTTCAGGATACGCTGTTGCTGGTTACCGACAGTAAATTATACAGCTTGCAGTTTATTCTGTATAACTACATCAATCAGGCCAGTTCCTTATCCACCATGGTCAATCTGCAGAATGCCGGATCTACCGCCATGGCCAGTCTGTCCACCAAGCAAACCACTACATCTATTCGGATGACTGTTACCATTATCGTTGTCGCTCCTATTTTGCTGATTTATCCAATTTTCCAAAGATTCTTTGTAAAAGGAATTATCATTGGTGCAGTCAAAGGTTAAATTGCACCATTATGATAAATTAATCATTTGGGGGGCTGTAAATGAGTAAACACAATAAGCTGGCAAGAACATCATCAATGCTGTTCGGCACCACCCTGCTTCTGGTAACAACGATATTGAGCGGATGCAGCAGCAACGCTAATAATGCGGGTACAGCAACGGGATCACCTGCTGCGGGTACAGCCACCGAATCATCCAATCCGGGTACAGGAATTGATCACAGCAAGCCTTTGACCATTAACGTATTTGACAATGCCGCAAATTACCAGGGTGAGCAGACCGGATGGTACGGAAAACTGATTAAGGACAAATTCAATATCACTCTAAATATTCTATCTCCGCAGGTTGCCGGCGATCAGCTATACAAGACAAGGTCGGCATCGGGGGATCTGGGAGACCTCCTGATTATTGATAACAGTCAGCTCGAGGAATTAATTCCGGCGGGTATGATTATGGATATCACAGATAAAATCAAGAATACGGAGTACCTGTCCAAATATGTGGACAATCACTTCAAGCCCTTCAATACTGCATTCGAAAGCATTAATCCAGACGGCAAAATTTATGCGCTGCCAACCTTTACATCGGACACTTCACCGACCACATTCTCGGAAGAACTCCCTTACTCCAGTCCGCTAATGCCTTGGGATTATTACAAGGGAATCGGGGCTCCCAAACTGAACAATCTGACCGATCTTCTGAATGCCCTGAAGCAGATGCAGGCGAAGTATCCCAAGACACCTGACGGCAAACCGATCGTTCCAATTACCTTGTGGAAGGACTGGGATAACGGAAGTATGGAAAATGTTCGTTGGCTGAGTAACTGGTACGGTTATGAACAGCCCGACGGAACCTCAACCTTACAGTTAAACGCAAAAGGCGACATTGTTCCTCTCGTTGACGACAACAGTATGTACAAGAAAATCCTCCAGTTCTATTATGACGCCAATCAGATGGGTCTCGTTGACCCTGACTCACCGTCCCAGGATTGGAATAAAGTCTCTGAAAAGCTGACTAACAAACAGGTCCTGCTCTTATGGTATTCATGGCAAAGAGGCTTCTACAATACCATTGAAAGAGGCAATAAAGGTGACGGCAATGTGGCCATTCCAATCGCGGATACCCATATTATCCAGAATAGTGATGCCTACTTCGGGAACGGAAGAGTATTTGCCATTGGTTCAAAAGCAAAGAATCCGGAAAGAATCATTGAATTCATGGATTGGCTGTCTTCACCAGAAGGCCTGCGTTACTATACCAATGGATTTGAAGGCTTCAACTATGAAAAGACAGCTGACGGCAAGTTTAAGCTGACCAAAGTAGGACAAACGGCCTTCCAAGATAATACCCCTGTTCCAGATCAATACGGCGGCGGAGGATATCAAGACGGCCAGAGTAAGCTCAATACTATGATTATGAGTGACTTTGTAGTAGATCCCGATACGAAGGAATTCTACAACAGCACCTATTGGAGCTCAACGATTGAGGCAAACAAGACGGTTCTGACTACGGAATGGCAGAAGGCTTATAATGCAACCACTCCGACAGAGTACTATCAGAAAAACAATATGATCGATATCGTGCCGAATATTAATACCAGTCTCGGGTCGGACTCCTCGGACATCAAGAATAAACGCAGTCAGATTTCGGATGATGTGAAGAACACTTCCTGGAAAATGATATTCGCCAAGGATCAGGCAGAATTCGATAAGCTCTGGACTAAGCTGCAGTCCGATGTAGTGGGTCTCGGTTGGAATGACGTTCTTGCCGTAGATACAGAAAGAGCACAAAAAATCGTAAAAATGCGTGCCGATGCAATCGCCAACAAATAGATTATTATTGCTCAAGCGCATGCATCTCTTCTGTTCTAACTAAGTGGAAAGGGGCTAAAACGCAAGGGGCTGTCTCAAAAGTAGATTTTCTATGGAGGGGGATCGTTCTCTTCATTCTTAAAACCACAAAAAGTGAGCAAAGTAGCGCTTCTCCCGTATTTGGAGAAGCGCTGCTTTGTGTTTTTGGTCCACTGTGGCTTGCTTTAGCAGATTATGGGCAAGCAAAAGCCACCCGACTTCGAGGGTCACTTTTCCCATCCCTCGAAGCAGAAATCGCCGGAAGCCCCGGTTGTTCTTCAGTTGTCCAAACACACTCTCCAACGTTTCCTTGCTTTCTTTGCGGAAATGCAGCGTTTGTCTGGCTGGACATGCTCATGTATCCCCGGCTTCGTCGTACGTCCAGTTCTCAATCTTTCCGATATTCTCTTTCCAGGCTTTGCTCTTTTCTTTATGGTAGCTGCCGTATTGGACCACGGCCTACACGTGTTCGTTTTCCAAATACGTCAAGTTCTCTTCACTGCCGTAGCCTTCATCCGCATGAAGGTTGCATCCGGGTCCTTCTTGCTGAAGCTGTTTCGGTCCCCCAGCAGGGTTTGGTATTGCTCATATTTCAGCAGTCTGGGCAGCAGATCCTTGCGGAGCTGCCAAACGGCTTTTTTCAGGGGCTTATCTTTGGACATTCACGACACGAACGAGGTGGTAAGAAGGAATGTCATCTTCCAGAACCATTGGCAAGCAAAGTTGGTCCATGCTATATTGAATGTACAATGAAATCGCTCCTTTGGAA
Organism: Paenibacillus sp. P3E; assembly: GCF_001909045.1. Taxonomy (NCBI): domain Bacteria; kingdom Bacillati; phylum Bacillota; class Bacilli; order Caryophanales; family Paenibacillaceae; genus Paenibacillus; species Paenibacillus sp. P3E. The sequence continues at coordinate 29,500 of NZ_LVWH01000176.1, forward strand.
TGGTTGGGTGGTACCTCCATTTTACCAAAAGAACGATTTCTTTTTCGTGTTATTGAAGAGTGAAAATTCGTATCCCGCTTAAACAGCGGAGAGGACGGACTGATTGTGGAAAAGCGGCAGCGGTCGCCTTGGTCTCCGGATTTTCACCGCTAAGGGGAATGAAAAAAATCTGGAGAGCACAGCGATTGGAACAACGGTCCGTTCGCGCAGCGTCCACCCAAGTGCTCACGTTGATCCTACTTAAAAACAGGGGGCTATCGTTTTCGGTTTTTAGACCCAAGAACGGTCCCATAACTAGAATATTCTACTTAATCCTTGAACCGGTCCGCTAAAAAATGAGCTTGGAGAACTGATACAAACCATTCTTCCAGACCGGCCAATCATGGTCACCGTTCTCCTCTACCCAGAGATGCGGCACGGAATGCTGCGACAAATAAGCATGCGTCCGGTCGCTGACATTCTTGAGATTGTCCAGATCCCCGCACGATAACCAGAGCAGACTGAGCAGCTCGGCGGCCTTCTGCGGTTCCGGAAGCAACAGCTCAGGCAGCTTCGTATTGGGAGCCGGAGAGAACGCCCCGATCCAGGCGAAACGGTCCAGATGGTTCAGACCGATATTCAGGGATTGACCTCCGCCCATGGATAATCCGGCAATGGCACGGTGCATCCGGTCTGTCCGAACCGGATAATTCGCTTCGATATAGGGGATTAGATCATGGAGCAAATCCGATTCGAAGGTTTCGAACGCCTGTACCTTGTCTGGAGCAAAATGATCTCCTTCTGCCCGGTCATTCAACATCGCCCGGCCGTTCGGAAGTACCACAATCATGGGCTTCAGCATTTGATCCGCATACAAATTGTCCAGAATGATCTGAGGCTTGCCGTGATTGTACCACTCTGTCTCATCTCCGCCAATCCCGTGCAGCAGATACAAAACGCTATATTTTTGCTCAGCGGAATAGCCGGGAGGTGTATAGACCATTGCCTTCCGGGTGTTGCCTACCGCTCTAGAGGGATATTCTACGGTATGGATTATTCCCCGGGCAATGCCTTCCCTCTCCTTGTCATATCCGGCTGGTGCCGTTTGCATCGTATAATCTGGAATACTGTCGTTCATTGCCGTTCATTCCTCTCTTAGATATGAATGGATTGCCGTTTGAAATATTGCCCGACCAGAAATTGCATTACCTCACCTGGAGGTTTCTCCTCAAATTCTGCCTTGTCACCAAAAGCCATGCCGTAAGGCGTTTCCGGCGTACACGGTCTCCAGAGAGGCAACTCCTCACCGGTGGAATCCTTGCCGTTAGGATCACCCGTGCCAATGAAATACGCAAGATAATTGCACATCTGGCGGGCAAGGTCATAATGTTTGCCCACAAAAGGCCGCCAGCATTTGGCCAGCGTTTCGAAGTGGAACCACAGATCCACCGAATGGAAGGTTCCCGGATCATCCCATCCGGGAATGTCGGCATCAAACGTGTAATAATACATCGGAACGCCGCTGCCGGAATCGCTATTGGCCTTAACGGCAACACGGACCGCATATTCAATATTGCTTACGGAAGCCTTCTGGATCATTTCTTCCAGCTTTCCTGAATCAACGCCGCATAACTTAAGGTACTCTTCCGCTTCGCCGCCGAACATTTCAACCGCCATGGCTCTGAATTCATCCACGCTGCCGGCACCTGGAACAGCAAAAAATTCGGATGAGGTATTTCCCAGCATGACCGGCACTTTATGGTGCTGCCCCTTTAGAAAAAGGTCATACGGGTCGCCCGGACAGTATAACTGGTCCATGACCGTGCCCCAGAAGCTGCCGTACTCCAGCATTTTATCGCGGATATAGACGGCATCCAGCTTGCGGGCCTCTTCCAGCGTCGACACTCCCATAAATTCAAAGAACGCTGCGCCCTCCTCTTCAGCATCTTTCAAGGTCCGGTGCTGCGGAGGCACCGGGTTGTCCGGGTACAGCGGAGTAAAGATCCCGCTCATAATCACGGCCCGCTGAAACAACCCTTCATTCTGCGGCGAGGTCAGTTGGCTCAGCACACTTCCGCCGCCGGCTGATTGTCCGCCGATTGTGATTTGGTCCGGGTCTCCGCCAAAAGCAGCGACATTGCGTTTCACCCACTGTGTGCCAGCCTGCTGATCCAGATGTCCAAAATTCGCGGGAGCATCAGGGGATTCTGCAGTAATCTCAGGATGGCTCAGAAAGCCAAATGCGTTCAGACGGTAATTCACAGTCACAACGACAATCCCCCTGCGGGCAATGCGTTCGCCGTCAAACTCCATTTCAGCAGTATGGCCAACCTGTAGTCCTCCGCCAAAATACCATACAAAGACAGGAAGCTTCTCATCGGCGCTAACCGCCGGTGTCCAGACATTCAGGTACAGACAGTCCTCATCCATCGGAAGATCCGGGTCGACCGACCATTCGCGGGTATAAATATTATTCACATCTATGACTGTCGGGGCCTGCATCGAAATAGGGGCAAAATCATATGCCTTCAATTGCCCTTCCCAGTTCCGCACAGGCTGGGGGGCACGCCAGCGGTTCTTCCCTACAGGCGGGGCCGCAAACGGAATTCCTTTGAAGCTGGTAATACGTGGATCAGCTGCCGGCAACCCCTGAACGATACCATTTTCAACACACACCGCTCTTAACATGCCATTACTCCTCTCTGGATATCAGCGCTTAAGCACACAGGAATCAGCTTGTTCTGTTTAAGCAACCCGCATTTACCTCACGGCTACTTCCATAAATACCTTCTTTAGCTCCCGGTTCAGATCTTTATCTTCTGTCAGATCCAAAACCGGAACACCGTCAATATCAAAATGCACGCGGCGCAAGCCTGAACTTCTCGGTCCGTCAATCCCCGGTCTTGCATGATAAGCATTCCAAATGACCCCATCATCATCTGTCACATAGGAGTTGTGGCCCGGCCCATATTCTCCGGGAACACTTCTGGAGGTCAGCAGCGGATAATTCCCTTTGGTCCAGCTGCGGGTGTCCAGCAAATCTGCATCCTTATCGGCAGTCAAGAGACCCACAACATAGGTTGCATCCACTGCCGCGCTGGCAAAGGTCAAAAATAATTTGTCTTCGGTGTAGAGGGCAAACGGCCCCTCATCTACAAAAGTATGATTATTGGCCCACCCGTAATCGGGTCTGGTCAGAAGTACCGGATCACTGGTCAGCTTCCACGGCTCCTGCGGGTCAATGGTGGCGATATAGATCCAGGCTCCAAGATCGGCAGGCACGAACTGGCGCTCCGACCATGCGGCGTAATGCTCCCCGTTCCATTGAATGACAGTCATATCGAGGGAAATGGTTTTGCCTGCTTCGCATAAATATGTACCATCTTTCTTCACTACACGCTTAGGCATGGACCAGTCAGCAGCACACATCGGATTTCCTTCTGCACGTAACTTCATGACATGCGACTCTTCATGCAGGAACTCCCCCGGTGTTGCCGCATGAAAGAGATATAGCTCATCCTCAATGCTGTGAAATTCCGGTGCCCACAGCAGTCCGCCGATCTGTTCATAGGTGTTCGAATCCAGAATCAATACTTCCTCGGCATCTGCCAGCCCGGGGATGGTATCCGCTTCCCGCATATATAGCGTGTGATTTTGGTCCGCATCGTTGGTAGCAATGAAATAATACTTCCCTTTCCATTTCGCTATGCAGGGATCTGCACGGTCGAATGCAACCGGAAACGGGTAATGATCCTGATGGACTTCACCGGAAATTCTATAGGTTCCAGCCTTGTCCCAATGGATTTCTTCCGTATTCCAATCCACTCTTTTCAGCGCTTGGGTGCCGTCACTGTAGAGAGCCGTTGCCCGGATCTCATCCAAATCCTCTTCCGATGCGGCTGTCACGCGGTCTGGAACTTTAATGGCAATGTTGGTTGGAACCGTAAGCTTGCAGTAGAGCCTGCGGGCTATTTCTTTCGATACCGGGATGTAATTACGCGGCAGGACCCCCTCAATATCGGCAAGCACTGCCTCCAGGGTAAAAGGCTGCGCCGCTTCCGGTGCTGAGATTTCCTTCAGACTCATGATATCAGCTATAAAATTCTGATAACCGTTCCCCCGATCATCGATCCAGCGGATCAGGTAGCCTTTCCGACCGGCATCGTACTCGCAGGAGACATCGCTTACATAAGTATCCGCCTTAAGCTCCAGCAGTCCAACTTCGTTGTATTGCAGCAAGTCACCGGAGGAGAACACCAGCACTTTCCCCTTACTCTCTGCATCGGCTTCGCCTTCTGCCTCCGTACGGACTGCGATGACCCCGAAATTCCCCTCGGAGGTGTGGAACAGATACGGATTCTTCAAGCTCTTGGCCCGGAGTGTACCCTCCTCATTCTCTGTCGCCTTAGCGAATAAGACCCCTGAATTATGGTTTAATTCCTGAAAAAGAAGCCCGTCGTTGCAATAAGCCAAATGCATGCTGTGCGCCAGCTTCGGAGCATATACCATATCCTCCTGAGGTATCCGGGTATAGCAAAGGATATAATTCCGATCTTCGTGTTGTTGTGGTATCATTAACAAATGCCCCCCTCCATTATTGATAAATCCTAATGACCATTAACTACCATTTGAGCATTGAAATTCAGAATGTTTCCCCAAACGCCCTTAATACACAATATAAATTATAGAAAAATACTGAATCCCAAACAATGATATATCCTGCTCATTAATTGATGTATCCGAAGAAAGGAGAAGCCAATGCCCAAGATTCATTATGTCGAATTTGACGCTACTCATCCTGACGATTTTGTCTTCAGTATTCCCGATGGCCATGATGCCTGGCTTCTGGTGCTCACACAAACTCCGGCGTTGTTTGAAGTGAACGGGGAATTGAAAGAGTATCCGGCCCACTCTGTTATTCTTTATCCTCCTAAGCACACTATCTATTATCGTGCTTGTTCCAATAAGTACGTTAACGACTGGGTCCGTTTCGATGCGGACGAATCCTACATCACTGAAACCACTTTGCCTGTTGGTGTCCCATTCTCGCTGCCGGACCCCAGCTATTGCCATCAGCTGTTTCAACTGCTGACCTTTGAGCATACTTTTCAGAATGATTACAGGGAACTGTCCATCGACTACCTGTTTCGAATTATCTTCAATAAGCTGTGTGAAGCGTCCCAAGACAAGCTGAACCCGCAATATTATAATCTTCTAAGCTTGCGTAAGACGCTTTACAATAACCCCGGCCATCCTTGGACCGTTTCCTTAATGGCAGAGTATCTGCATATCAGTGCAGGCTATCTGCAGACGATATATAAATCTACCTTCGGGATCTCCTGCATGGAAGATGTCATTCATTGCCGGATTCGGCTGGCCAAAGAAAAGCTTGGCTTCGGTCCGCACAAAATTGCCGAGGTTGCAACGCTTTGCGGGTATGCCAATGTGGAGCATTTCTGCAGACAGTTTCGGCAGCTTACGGGTTACTCCCCCAAGGCTTACCGGGAGACACTCGCCTCCAAGGAACCGAAGGAACCGGCTGACAAATGATTTGAGAGCGGCTCCCAGGTTCAGCTTGGGCAGCCCCTCTCTATTTTCCGGGTTCACCAAGGACAGGCAGAGCCGCATCATCACGTAAGAACAGGGGAATCTGATGTAGCGGTGCATCCGACAGGATGACCTGGCCGCCTGCAAATTTTTCACGGGTATAGGCATGGGTCCAATGGGATCCTGCCGGCAAATATACCTTGCGCTCCCTTACACCTTCGAACAGCACTGGGGCGACTAGGAGATCGGGACCGAACATATACTGGTCTTCCACTTCCCAGGCTTCCGGGTCCTGAGGGAAATCATAGAACAAAGGACGCATCGGTGGTGTCCCCTTCTCATGAGCAGCCCTCATCAAACCAGAGATATAGGGCTTCAGCCGCTCTCTGACCTGCAAGAATTCCTTGAATATGTCGTATGCCTCTTCCCCGTAGCTCCATACCTCATTATCCGAGCCGCTGCCGCATACGCCACCCCCCTTCGTCCCGGTAGGCGGAACAAAAGGCTGGCGGTCGCCATGAAGCCGAAAAACCGGAGAGAACGCACCGTATTGGAACCAGCGCACCATCAGCTCACGGAACGAAGAGTCTTCCAGATTGCCGCCGTGAAAGCCGCCGATATCTGTTGTCCACCAAGGAATGCCCGCCATGGCCATATTCAGGCCGGCCCTCACCTGAATGCCCAGAACCTTGAAGCTGGAGTGGATATCTCCAGACCATACCAGAGCACCGTAGCGCTGGCTTCCCGCCCAGGCGGAGCGCACCAGATTGATGATGCCCGATTGTCCCTCGGCGGACATTCCGTCGTAAAAGGTCTGGCTGAACTTCACCGGATAAATATTTCCAATTTGCTTGCTGGAGCCGATATGGTAACGGTAAATATCGTGGTCGTAGACAGTCAGTTCAGGCTCTGCCTCATCGAGCCAGAATACCCGTATGCCTTTGTCATAATAGTTCTGCTTAATCAGTCCCCATAGAAACTGGCGGGCTTCAGGGTTGGTTGCATCAAATATGGAGTTTTGTCCAAGAAACTGGAATTGGGTGCGGACACCGCGGTCGGAGCGGAGCAGATATCCCTTTTCCAGCATCTCCTGATAGTTTTCGCTCTCTGTTTGTACAGTCGGCCATACGGAGACCATTAACTCTATCCCCAGCTCCTGCAGTTCTTGCACCATCCCCTCAGGATCAGGCCAGTAATCGGGGTCAAATCTCCAGTCCCCTTGATTCGTCCAGTGAAAAAAGTCTACCACGATAACATCGATAGGCAGATTCCGGCGTTTATACTCCCTGGCCACCTCCAGCAATTCTTCCTGGGTACGGTACCTAAGCTTGCATTGCCAGAAACCCATGCCGTAGTCCGGCATCATCGGTACCGTTCCGGTAGCCTTGGCATAGGCTTCCTCGATTTCGGCAGGAGTATCACCGGCTGTGATCCAATAATCCAGTTGTTTAGCCGAGGGGGCCGTCCATTCCGTAACATTCAGACTGAAATGCGCCTGCCCGATTGCCGGATTGTGCCACAAAAAGCCATAACCGGCACTGGAGAGTACAAACGGAACACTGATCTGGCTGTTGCGGTGGGTCAGCTCCAAGGAGCAGCCCTTTAAATTCAAGAATTGATGCTGGTATTGCCCCATGCCATACAGCTTCTCCGAAGGATCCGCTTCCAGCCGGAGCTTCACGGAATAATCACTGCCGCCGGGAATGGCCCGGAGTTCTCTTCCTCCATATTTTAATTGATAGGTATCTTCCGTTTCGTTAAGCAATAGTTTGCCATGCTGGTTATAATAGAAAATCTGCCCCTTGTCAGTGATCTCCGCCTTGATATTTCCGTTAACAATCGTCGCTTTCCCCTTATCGATGGTTACCTCACATTTAATCGCCGGTGCAGGCAAGAGCGCCCAATCATCATCGGTGATCTCCGAATAGGAAGCCCGGACACGCAGCGCATGTTCACCCCAAGGTTCGATCCAGACTCTTTCATGGTCATATTCTCTAATCAGTCTTCCATTCTCTTCACGAAACATAGCACGATACCTCCAACAGTTCTATAATAAGGTTGCAACCACATTATAAAGAGTGCAGAACCGCCATACTACACATAAAAGTACGCATCTATCATACGATATTACGTTTTATTGGAGGAGTATATAATCGTGGAATCTTTCGAAGACCAGCCCTATCCGTGGAAAAAAGAGCACACTGACATTCCGGAGAATCTGTTTCCGATCAACGTTTTTCATATCTACTTTCCGGACCGGAGCATTATTCCGCCCCATTGGCATAACCATCTCGAATGGATTCTGATTACCAAAGGCAGCTTCCGGGTCCAAGTCGGCCCAAATTCCAGTGAATTAGTGAGGGGAGAGGTCGCCTTTGTCGGCCAGCCCCAGATCCATGCCGCTTATCCAACAGAGGATGGCAGTGAGTTGTATGCAATCGTCTTTAACGAAGCCTTGCTAAATGGAATGAGGGATTATACTGAAATCCAGTACATCCGTCCGCTTCTGGCCGGTGAGATTCTGCTGCCCGCCTTCTACCTCATTCATGAACCGGTTACCAAGTCTATCAGGGAATGTATGGAACGCATTATTCTCAGCTATCAGAACAAAACCTTTGGCTATGAACTATGCATAAAAGGCGATCTTTTCTCCTCCCTGGGCCTCGCTTATCCACTGGCGGAATTCACCTCTCCAAACTCAAAGGCAGCGCACGGGGAGACAGGGATTCAGCCTGTGTTGATCCATCTTAGCAACCATTTTCATGAACCGCTGACGGTAGAGGAAGCTGCCCGGATATGCTGTGTAACACCCAATTATTTCTGTCATTTATTCAAAAAAACCACTGGAAAAACGTTAATCGAATATGTAAATATGCTTCGGATACATGAAGCCTGCAGACTGCTTCAGCTTAACCGGTACTCTATCCAGGAAGTTGCCTATAAAGTCGGCTTTTCTAACCTGACGTACTTTGGACGGATGTTCAAAAGGATCACCGCTATGACTCCGAGCGTCTACATAACGCATTTTATCTGACCATAGCGGGCTGTTTCCTTTTCAATCTTTAAGGCTTAATAAAATGGAAATAATCGAAATCGGTATACCCGCCGGACTGATGGGTCGCGTAATGGAAGAGTCCAATTCTATACCCCATAAAATGATCCAGCGTGAATTTCATATGCAGCGTCCGGCCGATTGGCTTCCACACTGTCCCGTCTTCCGAATAGAAGAACTGTGCCTGGTCGAGGCTATCCTCAAAATTGAAGTCAATTCTGAGATACACCCGTTCGCCGGTGAACACGATACTCTCCACCGCCTCCTCGGAGCCGTCGCCGCCGTTAACACACATATCGATGCTGAACTGTCCTCGCTCCCCGGCTGCGATCCTAACCGTGCCAAACCCGTTCTGCAGCGCTACCATTCCTGCCCGGTCACCGGGCTTCATTCCCGAGATCTCCAGTACAGTCTCCGCGCTGCAGGCCGGACCTTCCGTACGTTGCGTCAGCGTATTGCGGGCAAACAGGATGCTGTCTGTGAATGGACCGGTGCGGAGCCGCAGATAGCCCGGCCGCTCTGTCACAGACCACAGCCCATGGTCAGGATTATGGTTCCACTGCCAGTTCAGGGCCAGCCGGTTGCTCTCATTATCGAACTCATCGCTGATGACCAGAGGCTTCGGTTCCGCCACAGGAAGCTTTGTCTCAATACCTTGAGGTACTGAGCCATTATTCCTGATGATCGGCCAATCGTTCTCCCAGCTCACAGGAAGCACGCAGGGAATCCGCCCGACAGCATCATGATCCTGGAACAGCACAGCATACCAATCATGATCCGGGGTATCAACAATACCGCCTTGAGCCACACCATTATTATGGTAGCCGAGGTCATCATCCAGAATAATTTCCCGTTCATAGGGACCCAGAAGTTCCCGTGAACGGTAGCATATTTGACGTCTGCGCATATTTCCGGTTCTCGGCCATTCAATAAAGAACAAATAGTAATAACCGTTCAACTTGTACGCATGACAGCCTTCAATCCGCAGACCGATGTCAGTCCGGTCGCCTTCGAGCAGCAATTGATCGGTTCCCCCCGGCTTTACAGCCGTAAGATCTTCTGTCAGCTCCTTAATCCGGATATCCCCATTACCATAGATCACATAATTGCGGCTATCGTCATCCAGCAGCAGGCCCGGGTCATGGTGAAGCCCCGGTATCACCGAACGCTCCCATATTCCATGTTCAATATCCTCCGTGCGGTAGATATAGAACTGGTCCATGTCATTGGATGAGAAACAAACATAGAATACCCCGTCTTTGTGACGGAGCGATGCCGCCCAGGAGCCTTTTCCGTAAATATCTTTCCCGTCCAGCAGCCGGTGGGCATCGTTATCCTCAAAGGTATCAAATACATAATTTACAATTTCCCAATTCACTAGGTTAACTGATTTCATAATCGGACAGCCCGGCATGGAATGCATACTCGTGCTGACCATATAGAATATTGAACCAACCCGGATGACGTCAACATCGGGAACATCTGCCCACATGATAGGATTGGTTATGATAGCGGTATTCACTGTACAGCCCTCCCTGTATGAACTCCTCTACTCCACGAACTGCCATGACACAAGCTTATATAATGGAACCCCAGTTTTTCCGGTGAACACCAGATACAGATCGTGGATTCCTTCCGCTCCGTTAACCTCCGCCTTTAACTCTATCTGATTCTCCGGCCCATCCGCAGCGGGAACAGGCAGTTCGCCAATGAATAGACCTGCCGGTTCATCCAGATGCAGCTCAATCGTACCGCCGCCCTCTAGGCATATGACAGAAGCACTGAATGCTCCGGCACCTTTTCTTCCGAAATCGACCCCGGATAATCCGATCCAGTCGCCATTGCCAATATCCGTTACAATCCGGTCTCCCACTGCCGCCTCGAATTCCGTCATTACGCCCGCACTCCATCCTATCGTCACCGCCTGGACACGTTGATACGGACTCAAAGACTTGATTTGCTGTACACCTTTATAGTCTGCTTCCACATGCTGAATGGAACCATCCCCATTATGGAAAAGGCGGCCCAGATGCGTTGAACGGTAGCCGTTCGCAATGCCCTGTGCTTTGGACAAGGTTTGCGCGTGATAGGCGATGTACCATTCATCATGAAATTGGAATATCGCATGATGGTTATTACCTGACACTCCGAAAAAATGCCCCGGGTTCTTTAATATCGTCTCACGGTATGTCCAGGGACCCATTGGGTTGTCACTCGTCATATAGGCAATCTCACCCGCAGGAGGACTGCCTTCCGGACGTTCCCCGTCATAGAAATTCGAACAGTAGGTATAGTAGTAGACTCCGTTCCGCTTATGTATCCCGGCATCCTCGAACATGAATGGTGCGGGAATAACCTCAGCAGTACCTGCTACGCTGGTCATATCCTCCCCCAGCATCATAACCCGTGCTGTGCCAGGCTCGGTGAACTGTCCTTCCGGGACTCCGCCTCCGAAATAGATGTAGCCCTGGCCGTCATCATCAACCAGTACTGCCGGGTCGAACAGCCAGGTAACCTCTTCAACTCCAGGAGTGGACCGCAAAATATGCGCCTCACCAATAGGGTCAACCCATGGTCCCACCGGACTGTCACTTGTCAGAACACCGATACCGCTGGCATTGTTGGCGAAGTACAGGAAGAATTTATCCTTGCCTCCGATTACCTTATGGACTGCTGCAGGCGCCCAGGACTGGGTAGCCCACTTGGCCGCTCCGTCCGGCCCTGCTACTGCAATTTCGCCGTGATCAGTCCAATTGACTAGATCACTGGAGGAGATTACCGCAATCTTACGGATACTGCTATAAGTATTTTCTTTGATCGTACCGTTCCCGTCATACTCCAGTGCATCATGGGTCATGTACAAATAGACCCGGTCTCCAAATACCAGGGCATACGGATCGGCCCCATATCGGTTCGCAACCACCGGATTCCCGTTAGGCGGAACCTTTCCTATGGCTTGATTCAATTGAAATACCATTCTATGTCCTCCATTTTTTGAATTTCCCGAACTTCATCAAGTATTATCATATCGAAGCAGCCAGATCGGCAAGCCGTCCGAACGAAGCTTTGGGCTGCTGGTGTACGTCAAACAGAAATGGCCAGTTTTTACGCCCGCGAACCGGGAAACCATCCAGCCAGGTATAATCATCCGCTACACCCCAGAACGTAACGGAATCAATGACCTTTCTGTATTCCAGCAGAACGGCAAAAATCTCCGCATAACGTTCTTCCTGAAGCTTCAGCATCGCAACTGTTGGCGCTTTCAAATCAGCCCGTTGATCTTCGAACCGGAACATGGAGAGATCAAGCTCGGTAATGTGGATTCTAAGGCCAAGAGAAGCATATAATTCAATCGCACTGCGGATTTCGTCAATGGTTGGGCCATAGATGTTCCAGTGTGCCTGCATACCTATCCCGTGAATAGGTGTATTCTGGTCGAGCAAACTGCGGACCAGCTTGAAGATCTTGTCGCGTTTGACAGGATCGGTCTCATTATAGTCGTTGTAGAACAACAAGGCGCCCGGGTCTGCCTGATGGGCCATTTCAAAAGCCTCACGGAGATAGTCCTCTCCGAGGATTTCGAGCCATTTCGTATCCCTCAAGTATTGGTCCGACTTATCCTCAATGGCTTCATTAACTACATCCCAGGCATAAGCCTGCCCGCGGTACCGGCCCACAACAGCGTTGATATGGGTTTGCAGACGGCCGAGCAGCTGCTCTCTGGTGCACGGCTCCCCCTCTGAATTGCGGAACATCCAATCTCCTGTCTGGTTATGCCAGAGAAGTGTATGGCCCCGGACTGCGATTTGATGGGCCTTAGCGAACTCAAAAATACGGTCGGCTGCATCAAAGGTAAAGATCCCTTCTTGCGGCTGGACTTCCTCAGGCTTCATCACATTTTCAGCTGTAATGCTGTTGAAATGCTTAGCAATGAAAGGCGCTTGAGCAGATAAAACATCCATGCTGACCGCAGCGCCCATTTTGAAGGCGTCCCGGAACACTTCATGCAATGCGGGTAACCCGCTATTTGCCTGTGTCATCTTGTATAACCTCCTAATTAGAATGTAGAACAGACAGTTAAGTCTATAATATCGCTTTTGTATGCGTTTACCATTACCAAATTAAAGAAGCATACTCATCCTTTTTTAGCTTCAGCCTCGTTGCGGTAAGCGACTGGTTTCAGTGCGGTCCGCTTTTCAAACTCTCTTAAAAAATGATGGTAGTGAACATAACCCACATTCTCTGCAATCTTCCTGACGGTCTCGCCCGTTTCAATTAACCGCTTCTTGGCTTGTTCAATGCGCAAATTGTGAATATATTCAAGGATGCTGATATTATTCTTTTTAATAAACGCCTGGCCCAGGTAAACCGGATTGATATAAAAGTGCTCTGCTATCTCTTTTACAGTCAAAGGTTTGGAATAATTGTCCTTCAAAAAGTATTCCACCTGTATCAGCGGATGTTCGGATCCGCGTTCCTTATGCTGCTTGATATATTCCATACATGAATTCAACAATTGCCTAAGGATGTCTTCCAGCACTGCGAGCGACTTGGGCTTGGTTCTAAAAAACTCAAAAGAATCACTCCATTGCTCAGCCTTCCCGCCGAACTCCTTCACCAGCTCCATACTTTTCAGCATGATATCGATGCTGGTCATCTGTACAACCTCAGGCGCAGTTCTATTCCGTTCAAACATACTGAACATTTCCTTCAATTGGTCCCAAGCCTTCTGCTCCTGCAATCGTTCAACTGCGCCCATCAGTTCCTCTGTCAGATCTGCGGAAGGCAGACGATAGCTAAGCTGGCTCCGGGCATCCATGGTTGCATCAATGGGGCCGCTGGCTTCCGAATAGAAAAGATGGCGGGCGGCAGCCCCAGCGGCCAGCATATAGGCTACGGGCAGCTCCCGTAGTGACTGCACATTCGGCCCGATGCTCACATATCCCTTTACACTGTTCCTAGACAATTCGGTATATACCCGCCTAGCCAGCTCCGCTGCCCGCGCCGAGCTCTCCACAACAAGCCCCGCCTGATCGCCGGGCAAATCAATGAACAAGGCACCCACCACCCCAGCGAACTTCCGGCAGATTTCCGTGATATTGCATTTGGGGCCATTCACATGTATATAAGTCCAACCCGAAACCGCCTCGTCCAGACGATCCATGAGTTCGGCAATCTCCTCTTCCGGCTCCGTCCACTGCCCTTCGAGCATACGGGCGATCGCAACGGGAAGAAGCCGGCTCGCCAGCATGTCCTGCTGCATCTTGTGCTTGGCACGCATTTCCAGCTCATCCGTAATGTCAGCAAGCGCCTTCTCCCATTCCGCATCAATGACAGGCTTCAGCAAATAGTGTCTTACCCCATAACGGAGTGCTGTCCGTGCGTATTCGAACTCGCCGTAACCGCTGAGGACGATAAAAATGGGCTGCTCTATGTCCAAATCGCGTACTTGCTTGATTAGCTCTAATCCATCGATGCCGGGCATGCGGATATCTGTAATCACAAGATCTGGCGAACACTCCTCCACCATGCTTAACGCTTCTTCCCCGTTCTCACATGCGCCGCAGATTTCAAAGCCCAGCTCCTCCCAATCGGTCAACGTTCTTAATCCCTCTAATGCAATCGTTTCATCATCCGCTAAAACCACTTTAAACATGGGATTCCTCCACTTTTGGGTCTAATGCCAAGTCTATGGGGATTTGAATTGTGATCGACGTCTGTTCATACTCGGTACTCTCAATGGTAAAGCCGGCGCGGCTGTCATAATACATCATCAGGCGTCTATAGACATTTCGGAGCCCGACATTTTGTCCGGAGTCCTGGTCTGATTGCAGGTGGGACTTGATCCATTCCAGCTTCTCGTTGCCGATTCCCTTTCCGTTGTCAGTCACAACAATGATTAAAGATGCGTCGTTCATGGAAGCAGACACGTGAATCTTCCTTGCACCTTTGACCGATTGCAGACCATGCTTGCAGGAATTCTCCACCAGTGCCTGGACGCTCATTTTGGGAATCCGGCAATTCAGTACAGAAGAGTCGATATCAATGTCGTACGTGAACCGGCTCTGAAAGCGGAATTTTTCAATCTGCAGATACATTTCAATAAAAGATATTTCTTCCCCGACGGTAATCAGATCGTCCTTCCAGCTCAGCAGCCTGCGCATAATAAGGGCCAGATTCCGGATCACATCGGTGACCTCTTCATACTTGTATTTCTTACAAATGACCAGTATGGCGTTCAGCGTATTAAAAAGGAAATGCGGGTCCACCTGACTTTCCAGATAGTTCAACTCAGCTCTTACCTGCTCCAGCTCGAGGTCCTTTTTCTGAATTTCCAGCTTGTACACATCATTAATCAGATTGCGGATTTTCTCCGTCATCAGATTGAAGCTGCGGATGAGACCGCCGATTTCGTCCTTTCCCTCATACATATCAATGCTCTCGAACTGTTCATATTTGACAAGCTTCATATGTCTGTAGAGCAATCTCACCCTCAGATTATAGGATCGTATAATCACAATGATCAGCAGAGTTGGAATAATTACGGTCAGCACAGCAAAAATCAGCGATAGCCGTAGCGCACGGCTCATCTCATGATTGACCACTCTGCCTTCCGGAGTTCCGATCAGCCTCCAGCCTTTCGTATATCCCGCATTGCCCAAAGTACGGACAATCTGCTTGGACGATTGACTGTCATCCGTATCCATGTTTAATAAAACGTTTTTATCCATGGAATAATAGGAATGATCCGATTCCAGCACCACACGGTTCTTCTCATCCAGGAGCTTGAACTGCAAATAGTCGTGTTCCTTCTTGAACAGCTCTTGCACATTGTTCAACCTCAGATCGATTCGCAGATACTTACGGTAGGGCTGTCCGGTAAAGTTATCCAACTTGCGGATAAGGCTGACAAACACTTCCTGCTGAGGCGGATTGAGCGGGTTAGTCCCCTGATAAGAGGTTAATAGCACCTTGTCCGAGCCACTGGTTATTTTACGGTACCATTCACTCTTCTTATCGTTGTCTGACAGAATAAAGTAACTGCCGCCGTTCTGAATCGTCGGATTGGTAGTATAGACGCCCATCCAATAAATATAGGAATGCAGGTTGTTATATTGCCACATCTTATCCCTCAGAACACTGTTGTAGGCATCATAATAAGCCTCGTTATCGGGATAGGTATAATCCATGATTTCATTGTAGGCACGGTCTGCTGCAACCGTGTTGCTTATCGCCACACATTCATTCACAATTTGCATAAAATCATAGACCACCCGGTCTACGGAAATCTCAAGGTTCTCTCTTTCACGGGCATCCACATTACGGCTGATCTGGACATAGAAGAGGGCGTTAATACTGAGTATAGGGACAAGAACGCATAGCAAATAGATAAACAGAAATTTGTATTTGAGCGGGATATCATTGACGATGGCTGATGGTTTCCTTTTGCCCTTCATGCTGCTCCCCTCCTCCTCTCCCTTGAATTAGCCCTTCTTGTACACCGAAGGTGAGACACCATTCAGCGATTTAAACTTGGCAGCGAACAAATCCGCATCCGAATATCCCACACGCTCCGAGATATCCGAAATGCACATATCCGTCCGGCGCAGCAGTTTCTTGGCTTTTTCAATTCGGTATTCATGAAGAAATTCGTTAAAAGAGATGCCATAACGTTTCTTGATTCGTTGTCCCAGATAGGCAGAATTCACATGTAAATGCTTCGCAATATCCTGCAGCTTCAGCTTCTTCTGATAGTGCTCCCGGACATAGTCGATCGCCGCTGTAACGAGCAGGTCCTCCTGATGGTTGTCCACTGAGGCGAACCATTCGGCAACCTCGTACAGATCCTCCTTCGTCTGCTGCTCAAGCAGCGGCAAACAGCAAGCGGTTACCCGGGGTGGAAACCATTTATCCGCCCAACTTGCCGAGTCTCCTCCCCTTACATCGATTTCACGGAGCAGTTCAGCTTTGATGTTGCTCAAGAAGGCATCGATCCATGCACTTGAAGTACTATCCGCCGAGAAAATTTTAAAGACATCGCTCAGTTGGGAGCTTAATGGGTCAAGCTGCCCTTCGGTAACCGATTGGAGCAGCGATTTCTTCAGCCCCGCCGGAAGCAGCGCCATTTGATCCTTGTCCTGCTCCTGGAAGAAACCAATTTCGCGGGTGTTCAAATCCGGTCGGTATAGTTCAGCTGCGAGCGCTTCATGATACGCAGCATTCAGAAATGCGGTACCGCGATGCTCAAGGCTTGCCGAGAAAAGAACCAGACCGCTATACTCAGTCCGCATTTCATTGATCCAGCTTGCCAGCATCACCGGGTCAAGCTCCGGGCCTTCCGGCGGAGAAACCAGCAAATAGCCATGTTTATGGCTTCCAGCCAAAAAAGGGTACGCGATTATATTGCGGAACGTTTCCTTGAGGCTCATGGAATAGACTTGTCTTCGCAACTGTGAGCTGTCGAGCGAAACCCCCTGGGCCAATACACAGCATATCCGGGAGCCGGGGTGTATATCCAGCGCCTTAAATGCCTCTTCCGCTTCTTCTGCAGTGTTCTCCCGCATGAGAAGACGGGATATGGTTTCCGCCTGTATAAAGGCGGAAACCAATTCCTGTCGTGAAGCAAGCTTACGCTCCGTGCGTATTTGTTCGGCTACAGTCTGCAGTGCCTCTGTCAATTCTATTTCATCCAAGGGTTTGGTCAAATAATTGGACACACCGTATCTTAGGGCTTCCTTGGCATACTCAAAGTCAGCATACCCGCTAAAGATGATGAACTTCGGTTGGAAATCGCTTTCAGCAAATATCTTAATGAGTTCAAGGCCATCGATCACAGGCATACGTACATCGGTTATGACCAAATCAGGCCGTGTGCTATGAATAAGCTGCAGCGCATCTTCGCCATCCAGGGCCTCGCCGCACACTTCAAAGTCCAGTTCCTCCCAGTCGACCAGTAGTCGCAATCCTTCAAGCATCAGCGGCTCATCGTCGACAAACAGCACCTTAAGCATTGGCATCACCCTCTTTATTTCTAATTTTTTTGATTACAGAAAGCTAAGCCTTGTGGAACAGGAGAAACCGCTTCGGCTGCTGCCGAAACGGTATAATCCCTTATATTAACCATTTAAATAATTATTATCCATTTATTCTTTAACACTACCCAAATTTAATCCTACCACGAAGTACTTCTGCAAAAAAGGGTAAACGAACAAAATCGGCACTGCCGTAACAATTGTGATGGCTGCACGGATGGAAGCCGGTGTCACCAGGGCCTGCATCTGATTGTGCTGATTGCCTGCCAGCGCAGAAGGATCGTTGTTCGTGCTCATGGTGGAACCGAGCAGCTTCATCATTTCATATTGCAGTGTACTCAGTTTGATATCCGATGATGCGTACAGGAACGTGTCAAACCATGAGTTCCATGCGCCTACGGCGATGAATAAAGCTACGGTTGCCAGCACGGGAGTACACAGCGGGAAGATGATTTTCCAGAAGATTCTGAATTCTCCCGCCCCGTCGATTTTCGCCGACTCTGTGAGGCTGCCTGGAAGGGACCGGATATACGTCCGGAGGATAATCAGGTTGAACGCGCTGACCATGCTTGGAAGAATATAGACCATAAAGCTATGAAGTAGGCCTAACTCTTTAATAAGGAAGTAATTCGGAATCAGTCCGGCATTGAAATACATGGTCAGGATGAACAGCATACTTATTTTTTTACGGAAAATGTATTGCTTCTGCGCCAGTGTATACGCTAGCATCGTAGTCAGAAAAACGCCTAATACTGTCGAGAGCAGCGTGCGGGACACGGAGATAAAAGCGGCATGATAGATCGTCCCTGTGATAAAGACGGCTCTGTAGTTCTCTAAGGTCCAGGCACGGGGCCAGAAATATACTCCCCCGGCAAGAGTGTCACTGCCGTCATTTAAAGAAACCGCCAGCGTGTGGAGGAATGGATAGAGCGTGATGGCAACCACAAAGAGCATAAATATCGTGTTGATTGTATGAAAGACAATCGGCTCAATGCGTCCTGAACTTTTCGTCACAGCTTTCATATGGGCTTCCTCCTCTATACTAATCGCTCTTCGCCGAGGCGTTTTGCGATATAATTTGCGATGAATACGAGAATGACACTGACGATGGTTTTGAAGATCCCTGCCGCCGTAGCCAGAGAATAATTCCCCATAGAGATACCATACTTCACTACAAAGATATCAATGGTTTGCGACCAGTCCACAGTAAGCCCGTTACCAAGCAAATATTGGAGTTCAAAGCCGGCATCCAGAATATGTCCGATGTTCATAATGAGCAAGATAACGAATGTGGCTTTAATCCCAGGAAGAGTGACATAGCGCATCTTCTGAAAACGCTTGGCGCCGTCTATGGACGCTGCCTCATACAGAGAAGGATCGATCGAGGTAATGGCTGCCAGATAAATGATGGTACCCCAGCCCACCTCTTTCCACACGTTCGAAGCCCCGACAATGCCCCAGAAATATTTTCCTTCACTGAGCCACATAATCGGTTCTTTAATGAAGTGAAGCTTCATTAAGATGATATTGACAATTCCGTCATCAATCGACAGCGAAGTGGCAACGATGCCCGCTGCGATAACCCAGGACAAGAAGTGCGGCAAATACGAAATAGACTGAATGATACGCTTGAAAAACTTGACTTTGATCTCATTTAGCAGCAAAGCCAAGCCGATTGCCGTAACAGTGCCAAGCACAAGGTTAATAAAGCTCATGGCGACCGTGTTGCGCAGCACCATCATAAAGGTCTCATCTGAAAATAGAAAGTTGAACTGCTGCAAGCCTACCCACTCTTGCTTGCCGAAGGATAGCGCCGGGCGGTAGTTCTGAAAGGCCATTACCCAGCCCCAAATGGGAGCATAGTTAAAGATAATTAAATAGATGGCAATCGGTACTGACATGAAAATAAGCTGCTTCTGCGTTTTTAGCGTCTTCCAGCTAAGACTCACACCGATTTCCGGATCGACTCTGCGTTGTCTGGTCTTCTGGGTTTTGACCGGTTTGTCCAGTACGGTATCAGACATGTAGTGTTCCCCTCCTGTAAGATCATTCTCTCCATACTATCCGGATTAATGAAGAGCGGGAAATACGATTTCCCGCTCTATTCTTTGTCTTGAAATCGACTACTTCACACTCCAGTTTTTAATACGCGACTGGATTCCTTCATTTATGCGGTCTTCATAAGCCTTGATATCCAGCTTATGAATGTGGTCGACATAATCTTGCCAGACCCCATCAAATTCAGCCGGACTGGCCATAATAGCCTTCGGCAAATATTTAATTTGAAGGTCATTCAGTTTGGACTGAGCAAGCTTGGCTGCCGAACCGTCCTTAAGAACGATGGAGTAAGCAGGGAAGTAGATATTATTTTCTTTTGGTTCCTTGAAGAATTCGGACCATGTTTTCTTGTTATACGCCTTCAGGATTTTCTGATCAGAAGGTTTCAGACTGTCGAAGAATTCCTGCGGCTGAGTTCCGGCATCAGCTGCATTCCCGTCGCTGTAGGTACCTTGAATTTTCGGCATATAACCAAACATAGTCGTGATTTTGTTAGCCAACTGCCAGCTTGTTTGATCTGCGTTCGTCCGCTCTTCCGGCGTCCGGTAGAACGTGCCGTCTTCCTTCACTTCATAGTCTTCGCCTTTGATTCCCCATTGGAGAGTTTTCTGCCAATCTTCTGTAATCATCTGATCCAAGAATTTGATAATCCGGACAGGGTCCTTGGCATTGATCGAAATACCTAATCCGCGGTTGGTGCCGACCGCTCCGCGGTCACGATACCATTCCTCAGCGCCCGGATAGAGCAGAGGGAAGCCGATATACGTATTTTCTCTTTTGCCTTGAGAGATCAAAGAGGTTTCTCCATCCTGGAAGTTCCAGTGCTGGTCAAACATACCGATGACCTTGCCGCTTGCGATTTTGGCCAGGTACTGGTCGTAGTTTTGTACGAAAGCTTCTTTATCCATCAAACCTTGAGCGTTAATTTCATTAAGCTTCTTATAATAGGTCTTGGAAATGTCCTTATCGGCAAAAATCTGCGCTTTGTTGTTGTCTACAATAACGCCCCCGTCATTCGGATGGCCCGCCAAGTGCTCAGGAGCGTTCTGAAGCGGGAATACACGCCAGTCGAAGTTGAGCGATTCAAATCCGATCATATCCGGGTGCTTTTCTTTATATTTGGCAATGATATCGAAGTACTCATCCAGAGTCTTGGGAGTCGGATATCCCATCTCCTCAAGCACAGACTTTTGAAGCCAGAAGCCTGGTCCCTGGTAAGTCGGTTCGGTAATTTTACCTTGATATACACCATAGCTTGGCAAAACGTAAATATGTCCGTCGGTCTCATCCTTGATCTGATTCCAGACCGCGGCATAATGCTTTTTCAGGTTGGGAGCGTACTTCTCAATCAAATCTTCAAGCGGAATGTACGCCTTGGCATTGAGTAATTTGTCATCGCCCGACATAATGTCCGGGTAGTCTCCTCCGGCAATCATAACCCCCAGCTTCTGCTGCAGGTCGCCCACCAGAAGCTCCGTTTTGAAGCTGACGCCGGTTTTTTCTTTAATCAGTTTGAGAATCTTGTTGTCCTCCGTAGGCGTCTGCCCGGGACTGGCCAAAAATACCGAGAATGTTGCCGGAGCATTGTCGTCTCCATTTGCCGCTGGGCTTGCTGTTGTTTCCCCCTTGGCCGTGTTGCTGTTAACATTGGCCGCGCTGTTGTTCGCGTTGTTCGAGCTGCAGCCTGTCAGTGCCAGCGCAAGCGCGAATGTACCAGCTGCTAATGCCCGGGCGGAACGTTTTGCCGTTTTATGCATTTTGTTATGCCTCCCCTTTTTGGCTAGTTGCTTTTTGTTTACTGTCAATCACCTGGTGACAACTTAATTATACCTTTCAAGAATGCGCTTCCAATTCATAAACTATAGTTCTTCCCCCCTAAAAATACGATAAAATGAAAACGCTTGCTATTGGTATGCACCTTAGTCTTGCTAAAATACACGGCTTGTCCCTGCTGAATTACAAAAAATAATTTTTCTTAGGTGAAGCCCCTTCCAAGCAGAATAGGGCTGGCGTTAATACGCCAACCCCTGCCAGCACAGTACTATTATACAGATAGAATCACCCCACGGGTGATTGGCTTGTTTACTTACCGGGTGAATGTATAGGAGCTTCCAGCTTCTCCGGTGAACGAAATGCAGTCCAAACCGGGGGCTTCCAGGCAGCAAGGGCCGGATACCGTGCAAGTCACAACAGTTTCCGTAATAAGGCCCTCCGTCCAGGTAAAATCGAGGGTATAACCGCCTCTCGCCCGCAGGCCCTTGACGCTCCCTTCGCTCCAGCTTAGCGGTAATGCCGGCAGCAGCTTGATTTTCCCGGTATGGCTTTGCAGCAGCATCTCGGCTATCCCCGCCGCTCCTCCAAAATTGCCGTCAATCTGGAACGGCGGATGGTTATCGAACAGATTCGGCAGCGTGGAATGCTCCAACAGAGCGCGCAGGTTCGCATAGGCTTTGCCCCCGTCCTGCAGTCTGGCCCAGAAGTTGATGATCCAGGCCCGGCTCCAGCCGGTGTGGCCGCCGCCGCTGGCCAGCCTGCGCTCCAGCGTCGTCCGGGCGGCCTCGGCTAGCTCTGGCGTATGCTCCACGGTGAAGGTATCCCCGGGATATAATGCAAACAGATGGGAGATGTGGCGATGCCCCGGTTCGACCTCTTCATAATCCTCCATCCACTCCTGAATCTGGCCGTATTTCCCGATTTGCGGTTTGGGCAGACGCTCCAGAGCAGCGGCGAGTTCCTCGCGGAACGCTTCGTCCCTGCCGATAATCTCCGCACTTCGGATACAGGCCCCAAACAGTGCATCTATAATCTGAAAATCCATCGACGCCCCGGCACAGAGTACTCCTGACTCACCGCTAGGCAGCTTATAGGTATTCTCAGGGGATACTGACGGGCAGGTAATCAGCCGGCCTTCGGCGTCCTCCATCAAATAATCGAGCAGGAATTGGGCTGCCTCCTTCATCGTCTCATACGCCTGCACCAGAAAATAACGATCCTGGCTGAAGCTGTAATGCTCCCACAGATGCAGGCACAGCCACGCGGCACCAAGCGGCCAGAACGAAGCGGGAAGGTAGGTATCCTGCGGAGCTGTGTCTGCCCAGATATCCGTATTGTGATGCGCCGTGAACCCTTGGCAGCCGTACATGACCCTGGCCGTGACCCTCCCTGGCTCCCGCATCCGCTCAATCAGATCAAACAGCGGCTCATGACATTCAGCCAGATTGCAGATCTCCGCAGGCCAATAATTCATTTGCGCATTGATATTGATCGTGAATTTGCTGTCCCAGGCCGGAGTGAAGCTGTCATTCCAGATTCCCTGCAAATTCGCGGGCAAAGAGCCTTGACGGCTGGAGGAAATAAGCAAATAACGGCCGTACTGGAAATAGGTCGCTATCAGACCCTTATCCTCTTCTCCCTTCTGAAACCGCTTCAGCCGCTCGTCAGTCGGCAGTACGTTCTGATGCGGGTTCTCCGGCAGCGTCAGTGCAACCCTTCCATACAGTCCGCGGTAATCTCCGATATGCCGTGCCTTCAGCTCTTCATAAGGAACCAGGATCAGCTCGTCCAGCCGTCTCTTGGCGTAGAGCTCAGGATCGGGATAGCGGAACGTGGTTCCTGCGGCAAGCAGCAGCGTGACCGAGCTTGCCCCCTCCACAAGCAAATACTCACCAATGGTCCGGCAGATACCGTCTTCTGTGACTGCCTTCAAGGCAGCAGCAAAGGAGCTGCCTCCCTCACCGCCGCAATCTCCGCGCATCGCGAGTCCGCTGTTCTGCCATTTCTCTATTTTCTCCAGATATCTCCAGTCGTGGCGGTTAAACCTCGCCTTTAAGGAAATTCCGTCCTTACAGTCGGTAGTAATTCGGATGGCAATCACCTGGTCCGGGTAGCTGGCAAACATCTCACGGGTATACCTAGCCTCACCGATCCGGTAACTGATCCGGGATATGCCGTTCTCCAAATCAAGCTCTCTTCTGTAGTCTTCGGCAGGCTGTCCATGCCTGCCGAATGACAGCAGCAGCTCTCCCAGCGGCAAATAATGCCGCTGCGCTTCGGGAAGACCTGCCATCGACATGGCAGCCAATTCTTCAGCCTCCCGCAGCCTTCCCTCCAGAATCAGCCTGCGAACTTCGGGCAAATGAGGCAGGGCATCTTCGTTGTTGCGGTCTCTCGGACCGCCGTACCATACAGAATCCTCATTGAGCTGCAGCTTCTCCTCGGCTGTACCGCCAAAAATCATGGCACCGAGCCGCCCGTTTCCAATCGGCAAGGCCTCATTCCATTCCAGCGCCGGTTGCCTGTACCATAACTGCTGCTTATGTTCCATGCTTGTCATGATTGTTACGCTCCTTCAATCCGCATAATATGAACTTACCGATATCGGTATTGTGCTTAGTCCAGCTCTACTAGTGCCTTGATTACCTTAGATTCAGGCCTCAGCCAATCCTCGAACTGGCCGATCATGTCCTTGAACCCGCTGCGGTGGGTAATGTAGCTGCCGACATCAATGTATCCGTCCCGGATAGCATCAAGCACGCGCTCAAAGTCCTCCCGGGTGGCATTTCTGCTGCCCTGCACCGTCATTTCGCGGGCATGAAAATCGGGGTCACTGAAGGTAATCGTGCCTTTCACCAATCCGACATAGGTTAGCGTTCCTCCATGGCCGACAAGCCCAAAAGCACCTTCCATGGAAGAGATGTTGCCGGTAGAATCGATGACATAAGGCAGGAAGTTGCCGTCAGTAAGCTTGGACAACTGCTCCTTCGGCTCCCGTAGAGCGCTCACCGTATGCTCAACCTGCGCCCATTCCCTGCAAAAGTCCAACCGTTCGTCGTTTACATCCATACCTATTACCTTCGCACCGGCGTATCTGGCCATCGCCATCACTCCAAGCCCAATCGGTCCGGCTCCGATCACCAGCACTTGATCGCCAGCGCCAAGTCCCGAGCGCCGTACTGCATGCGCGCCAATCGCCAGCGGCTCCAGCATCGCCGCCTGATCCAGTGTCAACCCTCCCGTGTTCAATAGATTCTGTACAGGCAGAGCTACCCGCTCCCGCATTCCTCCGTCCAAATGAACGCCGAACACCCTCATTTTCTGACAGCAGTTGGTTTTGCCGCTCAGGCAGGCCCGGCATTCGCCGCAATGAAGATAGGGAATGACACTGACCTGATCGCCTACCCGCAGCCCTTCCGGGTTGTCGCCGATTTGCTCAATCGTTCCAGACAGCTCATGCCCAAGCACGCGCGGGTAAGTGAAATAAGGCTGATTGCCCCGATATGCATGCAGATCAGTTCCGCAAATACCGATTCGGCGAATCCTTACAATCGCTTCGCCGGCCTGAAGCTGCGGCTCCGGCAGATCCTCCCTATACACGAATTTTCCGATTTCCTCGCAGATAATTCCCTTCATTATAATCGCTCCCCGTTCTGATCTGGTCCTTCGTTCCACTCCGGCCGGCCGCTCGGCCATGTTGCCCCAGCAACCGGCTTTAGAATTTCCAGCACTTCCTCCAGCAATTGTTCGTTCATCGGCTCTTCTGTCCACAAAATATTGTTGCGGATATTGGCCGGTGTCGCCGTGCTTACCAATGTTGTCGGAATCTGTTCATTCGCTGTCGAGAACTGGACTGCCAGCTTCGCAATGTCTTCTCCCTTGTCCCGGCAATATTCGGCAGCGCGTTTACAAGTAGCCTGGATGTCCCCGCTCGCCGGATGCCAGTCAGGCACCTGGCGGCTACTAAGCAGGCCCATGGAAATAGGCGATGCATTGATCAGTCCGGTTCCCTGCCGCTCCAGTATTGGGAGGAGGCGGAGCAGCGTGGTATCGTTCAGGGAATAATGGCAATATGACAGGATCACATCCAGCGTTGTACGGGACAACACCGTTTCGAAGATATTCAAAGGCAGGCCAGTCACGCCGAAGAAGCGGATCTTCCCGGATTGCTTCAATTCCTCCAGAGCCGGAATTCCTTCTTCCATCACCTGCTCCATTGAACCGAATTCGATGTCATGCAGCAGCAAAATATCCAGATAGTCCGTTCCCAGCCGTCGCATGCTTTCTTCCGCGCTGCGGATTACCCTTTCCTTGGAGAAATCAAACTCATCCTGACCGTAACGTCCCGCCTTCGTGCTTATCATGTACCGGTCCCGCGGAACCGTCTGCAGCGCCTCTCCCAGCACCGTCTCCGCTTTGGTCAACCCGTAATACGGAGATACATCAATGAGATTAATCCCCATGTCGATAGCGGTATGAACCGTACGGATTCCCTCTTCCTTCGGAACTTCCCGGAATACGCTTCCAAGCGAAGACGCCCCGTAACTTAGCACAGAAACGTCCAGCCCGGTGTTTCCCAGCTTTCTGTATTTCATCGCATTGAACCTCCATGGTTACTATCATTTTATTTTGTAGAATCTTGCAGCATTCGCTCCGAAGATTGGCTCCATCTCTTGCGGCGACAGCCGCTCCCGGAGAACCTGCCGCAATCCCTCAATTACCTCATCATAAGTTGCAGCCATGAGACACACGGGCCAATCGCTGCCGAACATCAGCCTTTCGGGTCCAAACAGATCCAGTACTCCATGAACATAGGCAGTGAAATCCTTTTGCGTCCAGCCCTGAGGATCAGCCTCCGTCACCATCCCGGAAAGCTTGCAGTAAATACCAGGATGCTGCGCAATTTCTGCCATATAGCTTCTCCATGGTTCTATACTGCCCGAAGCAATCGGCGGCTTCGCCAAGTGGTCAATCACGCCTCTGAGTCCGGGTACCCGTTCCAGCAGCTCTATAAGCTGCGGAAGCTGATCCGCCAGAACAAGCAGGTCGACGGGAAGATCCTCTTCTGCAAAGTATGAAAGCGCTTCTACATAAGGGGTAGATAAAAGAATGCCGGGATCGTCCATCTCCTGTATCATCACGCGAATTCCGGTGAATTTCGGATGCTCGCAGAACCTCCGGTATTGCGCTTTGAATGACGGGTTCTCAAGGTCCAGCCAACCAATCACGCCAGCTATGGAATCGGTTTTCTCACTTAATTCAAGAATGAATTCGGTTTCCTCCACCGTAGGCGCAGCCTGTACCACAATCGTGTGGCTGATCCCGTGTTTTTGCAAATGCGGCTCAAGATCGGAGGGTAGATAGTCCCGGAAAAGCACCGGAATTTCGGGTGTAATCCATCCGTAATCGTTTCTGTCTATCTTCCAAAAATGCTGATGAGCATCAATATGCATCACCCCACCTCCTTTTCATCTCATTCTAACATCCGATAAAAGAATAAAAATAGCCTAAACAAGCAAATTTATACCTTATTTTGATATAATGACTGTAAGAATCTATAGTTCAAACAAGGAGGCAGTGCAATGAAACCGATCCGTAAGGTTTTTGACAACGAGTTGCCGTTGTCTCTGCTTTTGGACTACAAGGAAACGAAAAGCCAGCAGCGCGAGCTACCCGACCATCAGCATCACTGGTACGAGATCGTCTACGTCTACCGGGGAAAAGGGACGTTTTTTATCGATCAGACGTTTTACGAGATGCGCCAGGGTGATGTCATCGTCGTTCCCGGAAATACAGTGCACCGGGGATTTCCCGACAAAGAGGAGCCTGTGACGTCCTCCGCCGTTTTTTTCAGCCCGGATCTTGTTCATAATCACGCATTCAGTGAGATATACACCTATCTAAAGCTGTTTGATACAGCCAAGAAGAACAAGCAGTACAAATACAATCTGTCTCCTGAACACGCCAAAATATTGCAAAACGATATTGATGCCATCCACGGCGAATGGGAACAGAAATATCCGGACGGCGGCCAGGCTATGACGCTGCAACTCCATCTCATGCTGCTTCACTTAAACCGGTACTGCCTGCCGCAGTCCGCCGGGCTGGACGCCCCTAACGCGTTGGTGCCGGACTGGTTTCGCGAAGCGCTTGCCTATATCAATGACCATCTGAACGGGCCGCTGGAGCTTAGCGCGCTGGCAAAACGGGCGGCCGTATCTCCGGCCCATTTCAGCCGTGTCTTCAAGCAGCGGCTGGGCATGAATGCGACTGATTATATTTCGACCAAACGGATTTTTGCGGTCAAGGATGGCTTGCTCCAGTCCAAGGACAAAATTGAGCACATTGCCATGACCTGCGGCTTTGAGAGCATGCCCCATTTTTACCGCACGTTTAAAAAATATACGGGCATGACTCCCGCCGCTTACCGGAAAGGCAGCAGGCCACACTGAAGCACTTCTTATTCTTTATTCACCGCTTCAAATCTACTTCCCTGACAGCTATAGGTTCACCATGATAAGTAACGATGCACCTTCCGGCATTCCCAGTGAATTCTACCGCAAATGGTCTGACCGCCGGCATACCGGCATAGCTTCCGCTGCGCTTCCCGATCGTTAGGGTACGGTCCGCTTCACTCCACTTCATCTCTATCGTGGCGTACGAACCGTTCTCGTAATTATAGTTGTCCCCTTCATCTTCATACAGTGTGAATGAAGCATCCAGGCCAGAATATACCTTCAGGCCAATCATTGCTTCCGGCTGTTCATCCGCATATTGAACATCCGGGCCAACCGGAACAATGGACCCGGCACGGACAAAGAGAGGAAGCGTATCCAAATCGGCTTTGGCTTCAATCGTCAAGCTGCCCTTGATCCGTTCATCGCTCCAGTAATCGTACCATTCTCCGTCCGGCAGGTAGACACTGCGCTGCTTGCCTACCCCCTGAAGCTCGCGGGAGCCGGGACCATAATACATCGCAGTTGTGACTGGCGCAACCATGAAGGCCGGGCCGAACATGAACTGATCAGCAATATCATGGACCCGCACATCTTCCCGGTAATCGAAAGCCAGCGCACGAAACATCGTATATTTGCGATGTGCGACGGCCCCTGCCATAGAATAGATATAGGGCATCAGCTTGTAGCGGAGCTTCAGATACTTCACCAGCGTATCGTACATCAGCTCGCCCTCTTCGCCGAATCGCCACAACTCTCTTGGCGTATCTGTTCCATGGGAACGGAACATGGGCAGAAAGGCCCCTAGTTGGAACCACCGTACATACAGCTCACGATACCCCAGATCTGCAACGCCTTCGTCATAATCCCCGTTCCAGAACCATTGATCTTGGTGGTTATGAACGAAGAATGCGCCGATATCCAGTGTCCAGTAAGGGGAACCTGTCACGCAAAAATTAAGGCCGTCTGCAATCTGCTTCCTCAGCGTTTCCCAGTTGGCCGCTATATCTCCCGACCAAGTAATCGTGCCGTAACGATGCTGCCCGGCGTAAGCCGAACGTGTCAGATTCACGACCCGTTTGTCAGCGGTCGCAGCACGCTGGCCTTCATAGATACCCTTGGAATGCAGCAGCGAATAGGCATTAATAACCCCCGGATCAAGATAACGCTTGGATTCTGCCGTGTTAATCAGCATGCGCTGCTCGGGCTCCGGCTTCACCTCGCCTTTCCAGTCGGCCTCGAATGGCTCGGTACAGTCGCACCACCAGGCGTCAATCCCATGGGAGAACAGTCCGGTATTGGCTTGCTTCCAGTACAACTCCCGCGCTTCTTCCCGGAAAGCATCATATGTGGCCTGATTGCCGAGCAGGAAGCCGTGTTCATTCATTTCCTGGTGATTATCGCCGCCGGCCCCCATGATCGGCCATATAGATACCATTAGCTTCGCGTTCAGAGCGTGTAAGCTATCCATCATTTCGGAGGGGGTCGGAAAACGCTCCGGATCAAATGTTTTTTGTCCCCACAAATTGCCCGTCCATGACTGCCAATCCAGTACGATGCAATCCAGGGGAAGCGAGCGGTCACGATATTCTTGAACTGTAGCAATCAATTCCTCCTGGGAAACGTAGCGTTCCTTGGATTGCACATAGCCGAAAGACCATTTCGGAAGCATCGGCGCTTCCCCCGTCAAATGCCGGATTCCGCCAATGATCTGATCGAACTCCGGGCCGTAAATCACATAATAATCCATCTCCTCATCCACATCCGTCCAGAGATATGAACCGAATGCATCATCATGAAATGTCATGTACGAATTAGAGTCTACCAGAATTCCGTAACCGCGCGTGGACACAAGGACTGGAACAACCGCTTTCATATTTTGCTGATATAAATACTGGTGCTGGCCCCGAAGATTCATCATTCCCTCTTCATGTGAGCCAAGTCCATACAGGGCCTCATCCTCCTGCCATTCGAATTCCAGCTTTGTATGATAGGCTTGTCTGTCGAACATGAGGTTTCTTCCTTCCGCTCTTGCACGAAGACCATCCGCCCCCTGATCGGTTTCAACCTTATCCGCAGAAGCATCAAAGAGTGTACGGTATACATCCGTTCTTTCAAGCGTTTTCCCGCCTCTGGATGGTTCTCTCGTCAACAATCTCCCATTCGCATCCCAATAACTGAATGCACAGGTCCATTTGTCCACCCGAATAGTGAGGAGAGCAGTCGAAATTTCCAGATAGCCGGGATGGTCCGCAACCGTCCAGAGAACGCCCTCCGCCTCTGGGCGGCTCACTACTACAAGACTCTGTTTCCCGCTTAATTCCGAATCCAGGGTATACCGAATTCTGGCAATGCCCGGAGTACAAAAGGAGATATGCATGATTCCTTCTGTAGTCTCCAACCTGACGCCATCCGAACCGGAATCTACATGCTTCAGTTTCACAGTTTATCCCTACCCTTCCTCATGATTTTGCTATAGTATAATGATATTATTGTTGATAACCGAATATCTAACATATATTTGCGAATCATTGATACAATATTGCGATTTGGGGAGGCATTATGTACGAGCACCGTTACCGGGAGGTCAAGCTGCACGGCCAGCCCGAATTTCCGATTCATATCTACCAAGTGGAGCATCCGGCCAGCGTTCATTCCATCCTTCCTGTGCATTGGCATAATGAGATAGAATTAATCTATTTGGCAAAAGGTACGGCTACCTTTCATATCGAAAACCGGGAGTTTGCCATTCAGAAGGGAGAGTGCCTGATCGTTCATCCCGGAGAACTCCATTCGGGGATTGGCACTGCCTGTGACGGCACTTGCTATTATTCTATGGTGTTCAAATTATCTTGGCTGTCTTCCCCGCAATCGGACCGAATTCAGGAATTATTCTTTGAACCCATCCTGCAGGGAACTGCCAGGCTGCCAGCCCTGTTATCTGCTGCAAACGAAATCCACTCTAAATTGCTCGTTGATGTACGGGAGCTTCTGAGCCGCTATGAGCGCCAATCCACCGCTTATGAAATGAGCTTGAAGGGCCTCCTTCTGCAGTTCATTGCGGATATTTACCAGTACGGGCTGATAGAGAGCAGCAATGAGTCGGGAAGCCTCCACGGACGAGAATACAACCGGCAGATTAAGCAAGTACTGTCTTATATGGAGACACATTCAAGCGAGAAGCTGGAGCTGGATCAGCTTGCTTCCGTAGTGTCGCTTAGCCGCTCCCATTTCTGTACTTTTTTCAAAACGCTGACTGGAATGCGGCCGATGGAGTATTTGAACTATATCCGCATCAACAAAGCGGCCAGTCTCCTCCGCAGCGGATCGTACAATGTATTGGAAGCCGCGCTGGAGTCAGGCTATCAGCATGTCAGCTACTTTTCTAAATGCTTCAAATTTTATATGAATATGACGCCTTCGGAATACAAGACCCGTCATTCTTCCGGTCTTTAGCCATGGTATATGGGCCATACAGAAAGCAGCACCAGAGGATCTCCGAGTGCTGCTTTCTTTTTCAAGGCATATTTAGATTTCGCTTCCGGTTATTCCAAAGTAAATGAAGCCAGACTGGCGCCGCCATTGCCGGTATACGTCAAATACAGTGCGTGTACACCGTCGGGAATGGCCACTTCCGTTGCGTATTCCTTCCAGACATTCGTAAAACCTACCGGTATCCGCCCCAGTGCCGGTCCGTCCCATGACGTCTTCACTTCGAACTCGCCCTGGCAATACCCGCGCACCATGATTTTGACCCGGTTGACTCCCTTGCACGCGAAATATTTAAATCCGGCGGTAGCCGAATCCGTCATATTGGCAATATAGCCGATTTCCTCGTCGCCATCTCTGCCATCCTGGGTAATCTTCGGAAACCGGCTGTCCATCCACGCACCCATAGGGCCGAAGCCGCCGGTATACATTTCCTGCTCTTTGCAGAACAAATGACAGGCCAGATATGCCGGATATTCTCCCCGGCCTTCAAGCGGCCCTCCGTTCGGACCGCAGGATGTAATTTCCACCTGAGGAATAGTGCCGTCCCCGCGGAATTCAATCCGCTCAATACAGCCCTGCCGGCAGAATGCGGTCCCATTGGTATGCCGGTGATAAAAAATGTACCATTCACCTTTAATTTGGGCAATGCTGCCGTGGTTATTGCCGCCGTAATACATCGGCATACTCGCCGGCTTGTACGTATCGATATGAAGATCACAATTGCTTACAATGACTCCCTGGTACTTGAAGTCCTTGGTCGGATGCTTGCTGGTCGCATAGCACAGCTCATGCATGGAGATCGAGGAATAGATGAGGTAGTAGATATCTCCCCTTTTGCGGATGGAAGGCGCTTCAAAGAACTCGTAACCTTCGAATCCGCTCCCCTTGCTATATGGCTGGCTCGGCGCAACAAATACAGGCTCTTCAACAATCGTGAGCATATCCGGGCCAAGCACCGTTGCCATTGCGCCATGTCTGGAACGGTCTCCATACCCGCAGAATCCGGTGTACAGGTAGGTTTTCCCCCCTTCGGTCAGCACAGCAGGGTCAAACTGCGGCTCGTCGCCTTCCCGCTCTCCAAGGCGTGTTCCGTCGGCGTATCTGACATAACCGTAGAACTCATACTTGCCGCCCGGCTTGTCGCAGACAGCCACCGAAACAACGGGAACTTTGTCCAGAACATAGTAGAGATAGTACCGCCCGTCCGGCCCCACGGTGACATCGGGAGCATACAGGCACATGCTGCCTTCAGGATTAAGCGGGTCATCCGTAGTCCGGTAGATTACACCCTCATACCGCCAATCGGCCAGATTGTCCTCCGGTGCCGACCAGCAGGCATAGTCGTTCAAGCAAAAAGCGTGTCCGTTAAATCGGTCATGCGAGCCATACACATATACTCTGCCTTCAAAAACATACGGCTCGCCGTCGGGGATATATTCCCAAGACGGGAGATATGGATTGAATCCTTGTTTTTTCACCATCGAAATTTTCATCCTTGTCATTTATTAATTTTTTCTGTCTGTGGAAGCACAATCACTTGCATGGAGCAACTGGCATAATCCGGGTGCACATCTCTTTCTTTCGCCACATCCAATACCGGTACGCCTGAATGGTTAAAATGTACTCTGTGCATAGCGGAGCATCTCGTGCCATGCTTCACCAGTTGCTCTTCTCCGTGGTATAGCATCAGTACATTGCCATCATAATCTCTGAAAAAAGAATTGTGGCCCGGCCCATATATGCCTTCGGTCGAATAATAAGACAATGCAGGCGTGCTTGCCTTGGTCCAGGCGTTGATGTCCAAATAATTGCTTCCCCGCGGAATGCTTAAAAGCCCCACGGTATAGGTGTAACCCGTCGCGGCCCCGCCGGAGTAGGCGATATACACCATGTCCTTCGTAATAAGCGGGTACGGACCCTCATTGTTGATAGTCCCCTGAATATTCTCCCAGCCGAACAACGGACGCGAGAGGAGCACCGGCTCGCTGGTCAATACCGTGGGGTTATCTTCATTGATTGTCGCAATATAGAGCATGGAGCCGGTGTCAAGCGGCGTTCCGATGCCCTTGCGGTAGGACCAGACCAGACATGAAGTACCGTCTGCCTTGAAGTAAGTCATATCCAGCGTAATGCCCTCTTCCGCCAAATAAGCGCCGTCCGCCCGCTTCACACGGACCGGTGTACTCCAATCCGCTGCCTTCAGGATGTCACCGCCCTTGTTCAGCTTCATCATGTGGCACTGCGGACCCCATACTGTGCCGCCTACGGCAAACAGAATGTACAATTCCCCGCCGATAATGTGAAATTCGGGAGCCCAAAAGGTTTGAATGAAGTTCTTCTCCTCGTTCAGAGCAAGAATGACAGTTTCTTTATGTCCGGAAGCGAATAATCCGGATAGAGTATCCGCCTCGCAGACATAGATGCCGATATCATTTACATTGTCATTGGTCGCCAGGAAATAATACTTGTTGTGCCATGGCAGAATGACCGGGTCGGCATAGCCGGTTACCAAGGGGAATGGATACTCATGCGTGACCACTTTGCCTTGCACAGAATACGTTCCGGGCGCGGCAAAATCAATACTTTCATCGTCCCACACCACCTGCTTGTCTGCAGTGGAGCCGTCCGAATAGACAGCCGTGGCTTTAACCGCTTTCAATTGATCAGCTGATGTAACGCTTACAATGTCCGGCACGCGAATTTCAGTATTGTATACCGGCGTCCAGGAAGCCTGCACCGAGCGGCCGGTGCGGCTGTCTACCGAGATTGCATTTCCCGGATTCGTTCCGGGCAGCGGCTTGTCGGGCCGTTCTACCGAAAAGGCTTCCGCCTGCTCCGGCGGCGAAATAAGGTCCGGTTTCATGTGGTCAGATAACCTGTTCATATAAAAGTTCCCCCCGGTGTCCTGCCAGCGAATTTCATATTCTTCACCCGATCCGCTAAGCTCACAAATGGCTTCTTTGACGAACAGCTCACTGTGCAGCTGCACCAAACCATGATGATGAAAGGTAACCAGATCCGGGGATGTCCACAGAAGAATATGCCCTCTGCTTTCTTCGTCATCATTTCCGAGTGCATCAACTCTTACCGCGACAATGCCGAAAGAGCCGTCAGCCGTACGGAACAAATACGGGTTTTTGAGCCCTTTTTCGTGAATTACGCTGTTCTTATCGACGGTTGCCATAGCGAACAGTATGCCATAGTTCCGGTTCAACGGTTGAAATTCGTTATTCTCATCCGAGCAGGCAAAA
The DNA here is from genome assembly GCF_001909045.1 of Paenibacillus sp. P3E. Lineage (NCBI taxonomy): Bacteria > Bacillati > Bacillota > Bacilli > Caryophanales > Paenibacillaceae > Paenibacillus > Paenibacillus sp. P3E. Next base: position 64,139 of record NZ_LVWH01000176.1, read on the forward strand.
TGTACGCTGTTGCTGAGAGACTCAGTGTAGTCCTGGTTAGGTTTGCGTGTATAGACTGTAAGCTTCATATGATTTTGCACTATGCTCATAACAGCATCACCCTTACAATTTTTTGGCTTCGCGGTTTATCCCTTACAGTATAGTGAAGCGCCTTGACCGAAGTCCATGACATATAGCCACTTAACATTGATCTATTCTTAGATGTTCCTAAAATGATTTGCGGAGCGTAGAACCAGGCCCGAATCGTCTATAAATTTTAAGGAAAACGCTTTAATTTCTATAGTTCCGGTTATGTTATACTTTGGGCAAAACCCTATCCATTGGAGGATTATTATGAATAGCTTCAAAGAAGGCTCCTTTTATACGGGAGAATACAGAAACCTGTTCAAAGAGAACGGATTGTCGGAAGAGGCCATCCATCAAAGACTTGACGACACCTGGAACGAATTGTTCTACGGCGCGCCCGATGTCCGAATCTACCATCCTATGGGTGACGATAAGGGATATATCGTGGACACCGGCAATACAGATGTGCGGACAGAGGGCATGTCTTACGGGATGATGATGGCTGTTCAAATGGACAAGAAGGAAGAATTCGACCGGCTCTGGAAGTTCGCCAAGGTATATATGCAGCATACGGAAGGCCGTTACAAGGATTATTTTGCTTGGCACTGCAAGCTGGACGGAACGCGGCTGTCACCCGGTCCGGCGCCGGACGGAGAAGAGTTTTTTGCCATGGCGCTGTTCTTTGCCTCCAAGCGCTGGGGTGACGGGGCCGAACCGTTCAATTATTCCGAGCAGGCCAGAATTATTCTCCGCGCTTGTGTTCATAAAGGGGAAGACGGAGAAGGCGATCCAATGTGGGACCCGGCGACCAAGCTGATCAAATTCGTTCCTGAAACCCCTTTCAGCGATCCCTCCTACCATCTGCCGCATTTCTATGAATTATTTGCCCTGCAGGCGGATGAACAGGATAGAGCTTTTTGGAAAGAAGCCGCAGCCCAAAGCAGAGCCTATCTGCACAAGGCTTGCCATCCGGAAACCGGCCTCTCCCCCGAATATGCGAACTATGACGGAACTCCGGCTGAACCCCAGCCGCATGGAGACTTCCGCCACTTCTTCAGTGATGCATACAGGGTGGCGGCCAACATCGGGCTTGATTATGAATGGTTCCGCAGCGACCCTTGGCAGGTGGGGCAGTCCAACCGGATTCAGGCCTTTTTCCGGGACATTGAAGTAACCGATTACCGGCGCTACACCATTGACGGCCAGCCGTTTGAGGAGCTATCCCTGCATCCGATCGGCCTTCTGGCAACGCTGGCCATGGCCTCGCTCGCTGCCGATGGACCGGATGCCGGACATTCCGTCAAGCTGCTCTGGAATACGCCACTGCGTACCGGTGACCGCCGGTATTACGACAACTGCTTATACTTCTTCAGCTTGCTGGCCCTAAGCGGAACCTTCCGTATCTATTCTTAAATACCTAAAAAGAAATCGCCCTTTGGATATAATGGAAGCACCGCTTTCCATCCCCAAAGGAGCGATTTCTTTTTTGTATTCTCTTCGGAAGCAGCAAGCGAACAGACGGGACAAATAGGAGGGATTGACCCCAATTCAAATGTATTCGTATTTTTGGTTACGCTTTCATTATGGGGGGAGCCAATATGTATTGACAACGCTCACATTTTCAATTCACTTCTCCCGTATTGACAAGAATGGGGACTACGCTTCATTCACGCATCTCCGGCAAGTCCGGCCCGCCGGGTGCGCCGTCATCATCGGCATTCCCCTCCACTTCATCCTCATCTCGGTAAGAGCCCGGCGTAATGCCAGTATACTTTTTGAACACCTTGGCAAAATAATGCTTATTTTCGAAACCGACCTTCTTTCCGATGGCGTTCACGGATAGCTGGCGCTGCGACCTGAGCAGCTTCTGTGCTTCCTTGATGCGGAATGCGTTCAAATAACTGACAAACGTGTCGCCCGTTACTTTCTTGAACAGGCTGCTGATGTAGTTCGGATGAAGTTTCATCAATTCGGCAAGATGGTCCAGGGACAGATCGTTCATATAATGGGTTTTGGTATAAGCCAGAATGCGTTTGGCATGCCCTGAGCACTCCGGATCGGCTTCGGAGGGAAGCTCCTGTTCAACATGCGCCAGCAGAGCGGCAATCTCATTCTTGTCAATCGGCTTCAACAGATAATCCACGACTCCTGTGCGGAGCGCTTTCCGTACATATTCGAATTCATCGTAACCTGTAAGGATAATAAAACGGTCGCACAGCCCGCTGTCTCTGGCCTCCTTGATCAGCTCGAATCCATTTTTCTCCGGCATATGAAGATCCGTAACCGTCACATCCGGCATGTAGTCTTTCATGAGATCCAGTGCCTCAAAAGCGTTGTTCGCCTTGAATACCTCTGCCCCGAGCGGAGCCGCTTCACCGATAATCTTGACCAGTCCGTTAAGGATCAGCGGCTCATCGTCTACAATCAATACTCTCATATCCGGCCTGTCCCTCCTGTTGTGATGATGATAGTCAGGCATGTTCCACGGTCCGGCCCGCTGTCAATGACCAGTTGCGAGGAACCGCCGTAGAACGATTTGATCCGTTCGCTGACATTGAACAGACCCACGCCTCCCATGTTCTCCGCGACGTCTCTGCCGCCGCCCCCCCTTGCCAACCGGGAGCGTATTGCCGCCAGCTTGTCCTCCGGAATGCCTGTTCCGTTGTCTGTAATGGAGATGAAGATTTCGTCTCCGGTTTCCCGGACTTGGAGCTTAATATGGACGGGCCGAAGGATGGCGGATGCTCCATGAACGATGCTGTTCTCGACCAGAGGCTGGAGCATGAATCTTGGACAGACAAGCTGTTTCGCATCCATGGAGACGTCGACCTCGTAGGTCAGTCTGTCCTGGAGCCGCATCTTGTGAATATTCAAATAGAAGATAACCGTTTCGATTTCGCTGGCCAGAACGGTCCGGTCCCCTTCCGAGGACAGGCTATAACGCATCAGCTTGCCGAACCAGAACGAAATATCCGCTACCTCCTTGTCATTATTGGACTCAGCCAGCATCCGGATCGTCTCAAGGGTGTTATAGAGAAAGTGCGGCTTGATCTGGGCCTGAAGCACTTTATACGCCGCTTCTTTATTCCGAAGCTCGGACCGGTGGACGTTGTTGATCAGCTCATCCATGCGCTTAATCATCGAATTGTAGGTCGAGGTCAAAAATCCGATTTCATCCTGGCGGTTAGGCTTATCGTGCTTGCTGATAAACTGCTTCATATTGTCATCGTCCAGATTGCGCATGTGCCTTGCAAGGAGCAGAATGCGTTTAGTAATCGTCGATGCGAGCGCATAATAAACAAATGACAAAGCCGCCAGAAGCGCAATGATGGTAAAGACCAGGATGATCTCCTTGCGCTTAATTGTGCGAAACACATCGTCAACCTTACCGGTCACGACGACCCGGACGTCCAGTTCCTCAATATACAACTGATTCACAATGGTTTTATTGTTGATGAAATAGGGCCGGGTATCATTTGAACCAAGCAGCTTCCAGGTTGCCTTGTCAATGCCTGCGGCGGCGCCTTCCGCAGACGCAGGCACCCCCTGCTCGGGAAGCAGGAAGGCTTGCCAATTGTCTCTCCCCCCAGCAGCCTCGTACAATTTCCGGATTAAACCGCTGCCGATGCGCAGCTCAAGAAGTCCAATTTTCTCGGTAAAGTTAGAATTGTAAATGTTCTGGTAGAACATAAGCGAAGGCACAGCCGCCCCCGGATCGGCCATCTTCCATATTCCTTGACCGGGCTTCAGCGTACGCGCGACCTCCTTGCCCCGCGAGTCCAAAGCTGAGATATCCAGAAACCGGTCAGTAATCGGAAGCACCCGCTGTTTGGTTTTATAGATCCGAAAGCTTTCAATTTCCGGATTAATAAACAGCGATTGAGTGATAACCGGACTGATATAACGGTTATAGGTGTAAATGCTGTACGAATCGGATTCATACACTCCGTCCAAATAATCCGTGACATACGGGTTATATTGCAGCATACGCTGGATAGAGTCGATTCGGGTCAGATCCATCTTCATATTGGCATGTGCCTGCTCCAGTATTTTCTGACGGCTTTGGACGAACTGATTGGTCAGGTTGCCGTAGATTTGTGAATAATAGTAGTAACCGAATATGACAACTGGAATAAAAATCAGGATGACATATCCCAAAGTGATCTTACGAACGATGCTCAAGGTGACGAATCCTCCTGAATCCCGGATTGATTACTTCTAAACGTACCATGAACAAGCAAAATCCGGTAGAGGCATGGCACCTCTACCGGTTGTCCTTGGTTTGCTTACTTGAACAAATCCTTCTTTTTCTCATAGACTGTGTTGGCCCAATCTACCAGCTTCTGCAGCCCCATATCCTCTGCGTTCTTAACCATACTGTTGTAATTCGCCACTGCTTCCTCTTCAGAGTTCGCAAGGTAAATTTTCACCTTCTCGTTTTTGACCATCTCGTCAATCTTGGTCTTAATCGTCTTCTCTTCAGAATCGGGCTGTGCCTGGATTAAGCCGATTTGCGGCTTATAAACAGTGATGGCTTTGGTTTCCATCAAGGCCTTTGTCTTCTGTAAGCCCGGAACATAGGACAGCATGCCTTCCGTAACCCCGTCGTTGTACAGGTACCACCACTTGATGCCGTTGCTGTTAACGAAATCCGCATCAGAAGGGTTATATTTCAGATCCGGATGCCCTTCATTGTTCCAGGTCCAATGCTCCCCTTCGACGCCGAACATTGTCAACTTCTTGCCCTCATCGCTTGCCAGATATTGAAGAAATTTGATCGAGGCTTCCGGATCTTTATTTTTCTTGGTGATGAACGTTCCCGCAAACCCAAGCCCTGAACTTACAACCTTTGCATCTTTCGACAAGGCACTAGGCAGCATTTTGAACGTGAATGAGCCGCTTCCGCTGCTTTTGATCTTTATGTTATCCGTATCCGCTGTGGCAACCGTATGGCTGTGGGCAAACGCTTTTCCGTTGGTCGCATACTGGTCATCAATCTGATCGTTCGCCAGCGCGAAATTTTCTGCCAGAATGTATCCGTTGCGGTACAGACTGTTCATAAACTTGAAGAACTCCAGCATTTTGGGCTGTCTAATGGAATAGTCGACTTTTCCATTCTCTTCATACCAGCCATCCAGGAGGACGCCTGTGCCGAACTGCTGGAGGAAATATTGCTCCAGCCAGTCTTTGTCCATGATGAGCGGCACCATATCCGGGTATTTCTTCTTGACCATACCCAGCACTTTCACAAAATCATCCAGCGAGTTGATCGGCGGATTGCCCAGCTCTTTCAGGATATCTTCCCGCACAGCAATCCCCGGATGGCCGTCGCTGCCGATCGAAAATTTGTTCTTCGCCATTTCTTCCTGAGTGGCGAAGGAATTTCGAATCGTGTAGAAGTTGCCGTCGTCCATAGTATGGATCGCAATTCTCGTCTTGTCGATCTTGAAATCCGGCGCATATTTCTCGATCAGCTCATTCCATGGATAGGACAGCTTCGAATCCGACAGCCGGTCTATGTTCGAATAGGTGAAAACAAGGTCCGGGAGGTCGCCGGAAGCGATCATCAGCGGAAGCTGCTTGTCATCCGTAGCGACGGTAACCTTCAGCTTCACACCTGTTTTCTCCGTGATTTTATCTGCAACGGGTCCTTTCCATTCTTTCACCGGATACCAGGGAGCGTCGATGAACAGCGATAATTCCTTCACTTCGCCACTGCCCGAATTGCTCGTGCCGGCTTTGTCCCCCTGAGCTGCATTGTTCGTTTTGCTGCCCTGGCTTTCATTCCCGCCGCCGTTGCCGCAAGCGGACAAGAGCGAGATCATCATGATGGCCGCCAATACTACTGCAAGCATCTTGTAGCTTCTGATTTTTTTCAAACAAAACTCCCCCATTGTAATTTAATATATTAAAGCAAGCGCTTTAATATTGAAACTGCTTTCTTAGCCCTTTACAGAACCAAGCATAATGCCATGCACGAAATACCTCTGCAGGAATGGATACACACAGATGATCGGAACTATGGAGACTACCATCGCCGTTACCTGCAATGAGAAGCTGGTAACGCCTGCCGAAGCACTGTTAGCAGCGGCAATCGCATCCATAGGAGCATTGCTCTTGTTAATGACCTCCATCATGCGGAAGGCAAGCGTCCGCAGGTTCTCCGACTGAACGAAATAGGCAGAGTCCAGCCAGGAATTCCATTGGCCTACACCCATGAACAGTGCCATTGTGGCAAGAAGCGGCATCGAGACCGGCAGGATAATCCGGAAGAAAATAACGAATTCGCCCGCGCCGTCAATGTGTGCGGATTCCTTCAGCTCACCGGGAATTTCCCGGAAGAACGAGATGGCAATGAGCAGGAAGAACGTGCTAAGCATCGACGGTATGATATAGACACCAAACGAATTAAGCAGACCGATCGAGCGCAGCACTACGTAGTAAGGGATCAGGCCGCCGGAGAAATACATCGCAAAAATGATGATTGCAAAATAAAATTTGCTGAACATCAGATCGCGGTGCGAAAGTCCGTAAGCTACCAGACTTGTCAGCAGCAGCCCTAATGCTGTACCCGAAACCGTTCGGACAACCGTGACCATGAAGGCACGGTACCACTTAGGGTCGTCCAAAAACATTTTATAATTTTCCAGAGTAAAGCTTCGCGGCCAGAGATAGACGCCCCCCAGAAGAGAATCCGATCCTTTGTTGAATGAGGCGATCAGAACATAATAGAACGGGTACAGCATGACGAGCGTGATAATGAAAAGGACGCTATAAATAAAGCCTTCAAAAAGCAGATCCTTTTGTCTTTGACTCTTGAGCACGACTCTTCCTCCTTTCCCTAGAATAAACTTGAGCCTGACATCCGTTTTGCGATAGAGTTACTGGAAAATATTAATACAACCGAGATAACCGACTGTATTAAATCAATAGCCGCTGCGTAAGAGAACCGGCCGTCCTTCAGCCCCACCTTGAACGCATAGGTCTGCACAATCTCCGAAGTCGGATTATTGATGCTGTTGCCGAACAGGTACGCCTGCTCGAAATTGGAGCCCACCAGTCCTCCTCCAAGAATACTGCCGATCGTGAGCACCAGCACCACCACGATGGTTCCCTTCATCCCCGGCAGCGTGATATGACGGATGCGGGCAAGTCTTCCTGCCCCGTCGATCTCGGCCGCTTCGTACAGTGCCGGATTGATTCCGGTAATGGCTGCCAGGAAAATGATCGTCCACCAACCCATTTCCTTCCAGACAGCGCTTCCAACTGCAAGTCCCCAGAAATAGTTCGGGCTTGTCAAAATATTGAGCGGCTCGTGGATGAAGCCGAGGCTCATCAAAGCTTTGTTGACTATACCTACGTCTGCGGACAGAAAGGCATAGGAAACACCGACCACCACGACCCATGAGATAAAATGCGGTAGATAGCTGACCGTCTGAACGAACCGCTTGAAGGCCATGTTCTTCACTTCATTAAGCATAATGGCGAGCAGAATCGGCGCCGGAAAAGCGAAGATGACTTTCAGAAAGCTCAGTACCAGTGTATTACGGACAATCTTGCCGAACTGATAGTCGTGTATAAATTCATCGAAATACTTCAGTCCCACCCAATCACTTGTAAAAATCCCCTTAATGCCGCTTGAAATACTGTAGTCTTTAAACGCCATCAAGATCCCGAACATTGGTGTGTACGAAAAAACCACCAAGAACAGCATACCGAGTCCGACAAATAAATGAAGCATCTTTTGTCTTTTGAATCGCTTCCATAATCTGCCGCTGTCGGTCTGCGGGCTAGTAAGCTGCGTCTCCAGTTGCATATGCGACCCTCCTTCTATATGTAGTGTACCTCCCGAACAACGACGGCATAAGCCAACATTCTTAAGAAAGCGTTGTCATTTTTGAATATACGCATGCTACGGGACAACGCGTTCAATCCAAAAAGCAGAGAATCTCCGCTTAACGGAAAATCTCTGCTTTTTTCGCACCGTAGCATTCCATTCGTTTCACATAGGTTTCATAGTAATGCTCTTCACTGAGCTTCAGGCCCTCCAGATGCGTTCTGTCCCCGGTGAGCCAGATGTAGTATGCCATAGCAGCCATGTCCTAGACCGCCGTATCGCACTCGCTAAATCCTGTCTCTCCGGGGGGCTCAGCATTACCGAAGCCTGTTATCAATCCGGTTTCAGTGACTATGCGAATTTTATCCGCAGTTTTACCAAGACCGTGGGGATATCACCCGGCAGGTTCGCCAAGTCATAACCCCCGGCTGATTGTATATCAGTCAGTACCTGCCCTGATCAAGTCATGTCATCCCGAAGCGCGTCAATAATATTTTCTTTTTTTATCTTGCTAATGGCGTACAGCATTGTAATGAACACTACAAAGAACACGCCGAACACGCTGATTCCAATACTGCGCCACGGGAACACAAAATCGATATTGTCCGCCCCGCCGCCCATCCCTTTGTAAATCAGCCAAGAAGAGATTACCGCTATGGGAAGCCCGAAGATTAGCGCCCTCATACCATAAAAGGCACACTCGAAATTCATCATCTTTTGGAAACCACGTTCAGACATCCCCACAGAGCGGAGCATGGCAAGCTCCCGCCGGCGCAGCTTGATATTCGTGGAAATCGTGTTGAATACATTGGCAACCGCAATCAACGAGATCATAATGATAAAAGTATAAGCGAACACGTTGGCAATGAATATCATATTACGGTTCTCATCAAATATTTTCGTCATATCTAAAATGCTGTACGAGGCTGTAATTCCCGAACCTTTGATCATCGCTTCCATTTTAGCCATCGACTGCGAAGGATTCTTTGACTGAAAGGTCAAGCCTTTACCCTGAATATCTACAGTGGTGTCGGAGTTTTCAAACTTTTCTTTGAGCGAATAGGGGGCAATCACCTGAAGCACACTTGGCGTCTGATTGAAGCTCCCTAAGATGGGAGGCGTATCCGGCAGCGCGGCGTTGACAAACGTAATGCTTACGTTTTTCCCCTGTTCCGGCTTTGGTTCGCCATTTGTTTCGGGCTCGATGGTAAGATTCAGGGAAGAACTCGTGAACACATCGGGAATCTGGTCGGCCTCCTCCTGATTGCCGCGGCCTTCCACTTTGGCGACGCCGATCAATTTCACGTTTTGCCCGGTATACTCCTCCGCGGGCAAGCCCAAGCCCTGGACAATCTTCAGATAGGTGCTGTTATCTAAAAACTGGATTGTCATTGGCAGATTCACCGTTTCGTCCGGCGAATGTGTCCCCGCGGATTCCCGGTAAGCGTCTGAAAGGTCGCTGCCTTTGGCAGCGCAGAAATACTTCATAATAACTTGATACGAGCTTTCGTAAACGCCATCGGCGGTTTTTAGTTTGTCGTAAAGCCGCAACATTTCGCTGTCGTCCATATCACGTGTGCCAAAACCGATATCATAAGTAGTAACCTCTGTTGCACCCGCCGACGCCTGCTTCAAATTTGTTACAAAGGCACTGGTCGATATAAATAGCACTACGCTTAAAACAAGTGACAGCACAATGCTGCGGTAGCGCTTTTTGTTTCTTTTGAAGTTTCTCAGCGCAAGCGTACCTTCCAGACCATAGATGCGCTGTGCCAGTTTTGAGGTTTTGACTGCGTTGGCTTCCACTTTGACCTCGTTCGTCTGGCGAATACACTCCATTACGGGAGTGCTTGCGGCCTTCCTGGCCGGGATATAGGCCGAAATCAGGATTGTGATCGTGCTGACTGCCACCGCCGCGAGGATTGCGGGAGCGGACAACGTCAAGGTCAAAGGAACACTGTTGTAGAGAACGTTTGCGAAGTTCTTGGCGACGACGCCAATCACAAGTCTGATGCTGGCTATGCCGACGAGAACACCAATCGGGATGCCAATGGCGCCGATACAAAATCCTTCAAACAGCACCGAATGACGCAGTTGCTTTGCGGTGGCTCCCACCGACGAGAGAATCCCGAACTGGTGTGTGCGCTCGTTCAAGGAGATGTTGAAGGAATTGTAAATCAGAAAAATCGAACCAAGCATGATGATGAGGACTACAATACCCCCGGCTGAGTACAGAAGCGCGTTCAACACCTTATCGCCCGAATCGTCCGAAAGACCCATGAAGCGCAGCACAGTATTATTCAAGATGTAAGCATGGCTTCCAGCTGTACTTTTTGCGTAAGCATGAACTTCACGCGGGTTTTTCAGCGTGACAAATAAGCTGAGATCGTCCGCCGTGTCTGCAGCATCTGCGGTTGTGATTACGGTGTATCCCGGCGCGGAATCTTCCTCAAAGCGGGGCGTTTGGCTGATGCCGACCACCGTGTAAGTCCTCTCGCCCTGCGGCACAAGAGTTTCACCCCCGGATGTGTACGGATCATTCTGGCCGAGCTTTTCCTTTCCATTCATGCGGCTTCCCACAGCAAGGGAAAGCGTATCGCCCACCGCATATTGAACGCCGCCCTTTGTCATGACGCTCCCCGAAATAAGAATCTCCCCGCTGTTTTTCGGCAGCCTGCCGGAAAGCAGCGTGATGGGCAAGGTATCAAAGGCTTCCTCGCTGTATCCGGCGATAAAAAGATACGGCCTGTTGGGGTTTTTCCCGCCGTCAAGTGTTGCGTAGCCGATATTTTCAAAGGTTGCGGTGTTTGCAACTTTGTCGTTACTTGCCTGTTTCGCTACGAAAGAAGAATCTACATCCTCAAATTCGACGTGCCAGCCGCCGTACTTCTGGGCCGCGCCGTCTGCCATATAGTTCAGCAGGGAAACGCCGAAGGTGGCTACGCCCGTGATCATGGCGGCGGACAGAATAACTCCGATGATCGTGACAATCGTCCGGGTACGGCTTTTTTTCATGCTTTGCAGGGTCACTTTGTTGAAAATATTCATGGTCGTACCCTCTCGTCTCGCACTACTTTACCATCCGAAATGCCGATTATACGGTCTGCTTGCAGGGCGATATTTTCGTCATGGGTGACGAGGAGCAGGGTCTGCCCATATTTTTTATTGCTTTCCTTCAGCAGTTTGACGATTTCATGTCCATTCCGGCTGTCCAAACTGCCTGTGGGTTCGTCGGCAAGCATGACCGCCGGGGCGTTCATCAAAGCACGTCCTATGGAAACGCGCTGTTGCTGACCGCCCGATAGCTGATTGGGTAAATGCGTTTCCCGGTCTTTTAGCCCAAGCAGTTCGAGCAAGTCATTCAGCCGTTCCCCGTTAACCTTCCGCTTGTCCATCAGGATCGGCAAGGTGATATTTTCCACCACATTCAGAGTGGGAATAAGGTTGTGAAACTGGTAGATCAGCCCGACCTGCCGTCTGCGGAAAATGGCGAGTTTTTCATTGTTTTGGGCATATACATCCTGTCCGTTCAGATACACTTTTCCGCTTGTCGGCACATCCACGCCCCCGATGATATGAAGCAATGTCGATTTGCCGGAACCGGAGGAGCCGATGATTGCGGTAAACTCCCCCTTTTCGATGGTAAGCGAAACATGGTCAAGTGCGGTAACCTGATTTTCGCTCTTGCCGTAGGTTTTGCATAAATTCTCAATTTTTAAAAACTCCATTATGTGAGTCTCCCTTCTCATGCTTTACTCATATAATAGAACCTTCAACTTACATCTCTGTGACTTTCAGGTGAGAGATTCGTCACTTTGGGAAACGAATGGCAAATATCGCGCCGCCCAGCGGGTGGTTTTTTGCGGTAATCGTCCCTCCCTGCCGTGTTATGATCATCTTGCAGAGAGAAAGTCCAATCCCGTATCCTGTAGCGTTTGGGCTTTTCCCACGATAGAACCTGTCAAACAGGCAAGGTAAATCTTCTTTTTCAAAGCCCGCACCGCTGTCGTGAATGCCAATCTCGGTATACAATGGGGTGTCCGTGCAGACAATCTCAATCTTCCCGTTCTCTCCTGCGATTTCCATACAATTTTTGAGGATATTTTGAATCGCTTCCGAAATCCAGCCTGAATCGCCCTCAATTGTCATCCCTTGCGGTGCATCTATTTGTACATCCATCCCGTGCAGTTCCATTGGGATTAGGAGCGGGCGAAGCGCGGTGCAGATCAAGTTATTTATATCTATCGGCTCGCTTTGGAACACCACAATGCCCGCGTCCAAGCGGGATAATTTCAATAGGGAAGTAATCAGCCAATCCATCCGCACAAGCAATTCCTCTGTTTCCCGTACAAATGCTTTCCGCTCGTTATCATCAGGGGTATTCGCTAACAACGACAGAATGAGGTTCACGGATGTGAGCGGCGTTCGGAGTTGGTGGGCGATGTCGGCCAGCGAGTCGGCAAGATGTTCTTTTTCTTTTGTCAGCGCGTCGTTCTGCTCCCGGATTCGCAACGTCATTTTTGTTATCTCGCTGTGCAGAATAGACAGTTCACCCTCATCCGATTCACCAATATACAGGTGGTCAGCATTATGAAGGACACGGTCGATTTGATTTGAAATTCTTGCAATGCTTATGTATCGGGCTTGGGTAAACACGAAAAACACTGTACCAAAGGCAGCGGCAGAAGCAATGGACAGGATTCCCGCCGCTGTATTGATTGTAAATCCCACTATTACAGCGGCGGCAGCCAGCAAGGAGAACCAAATGACAAACTGCCCGAACTCTTTATTTCGAAGCATATTCGCCACCCAATCTATACCCCGTCCCGCGAACGGTCAGAATGATCTGCGGGCTGGCCGGGTCGTCCTCTATCTTCTCCCGCAAGCGTTTGATGTACACGGTCAAGGTATTGTCATTAACAAACTCGCCCGCCGCGTCCCACAATTCGTCAAGCAGCCTGCCCCTCGTGATAATACTTTTAGGGTTGCTAATAAACACCAGCAACAAGCGGTATTCTAATGCTGACAGAAAAACCTCGTTGCCGTTTTTTTTCACAATGCCGCTTGCCATGTCGACGTGAAGCCCGCGAATTTCAAAATCCGACCCGGAACGCCCGCTTTTTCGCAAGGCGGTTCCAATTCGCGCAATCAATTCACGCGGACGAAAGGGCTTGGTGATATAGTCGTCCGCTCCCATGTTCAGACCGGTAACCACACTCGCTTCATCACCGGAAGCCGTCAGAAAGATAACGGGAATATCCCCTGTTTCTTTGATTTCCGTACAAACCGTAAAGCCATTTCCGTCAGGCAAAGAAATATCAATCAACGCCAAATCAAATTTATTTCCGGAAAGCGCGGCAAGGGCTTCACTCCGCGTAGGGGCGTGAGTAACTGTAAATCCCTCCGAGCGAAGCAGCAGTACAAGGTTTTTGGCGATTGCCTTATCGTCCTCAACCAAAAATATCCGTGGCATTAGTGAGACCTCCGTTTGTGTGTTAGACCGAATGCATATTACATCTGTATTAAAAGGTTGTCAATACTATAGAGCACGCAGGGCAATTGTGGCTTATAGGCTTCCGTAACCTCCAGCCGAACTGAAGGTTTTCTTATACAAAAAACGCAAGCCTTCTTAGAGCAGAAGACTTGCGTTACAGAAAATGAGGATGCGCATAATGAGAAGGCTGTGCTTCCAGGCATCAGCTTTTAATAAGCTCTGTAGGGTTCATGCCGGTTATTTTCTTGAACAGTGTGCTAAAGTAAGGAATGTTCTTATAGCCGACCCGTTCCGCCACTTCATAGACCAGCATTTTCCGCTCTATAAGCAACTCCCGTGCTTTCTCGATGCGAACCCGGGTCAAATAGTTATTGAAGGTCTCACCGGTAATATTTTTGAAAATAATGGATAAATGGTTCCGCGAAATGAATACCTTATCCGAAAGCTCGGCGAGTGTCAGTTCTTCCGCATAGTGTTCATGAATGTAACTGGTCATAAAGTCGACAACCTGTCTATGCTTGCTGCTCCCTTTCCATTGCCTGCTGCTGCAGATCCTGGTGATTTTGTCCATCAGCCAGTTAGCCAGCTGATCCGGTACGATCAGGCTGCTGATCTCCTTGGCAATCTGGTCATTGGTGAATAGGTCATCCAGTACAAACCCGGATTCATATAACGAGTAGGTTATAATTCCCCACAGCTCACTTCCAAGCATCTGTACGTATCCCTGTGACATCCCCTCTTGTTTTTTCATTTCCGTTATATATTCCAGTACAAGCTGATGGGCCTCCGCTTCCTGCGATGTCTTCATTGCTGTTGCCAGTTTATAGGAGAACTTGACCGGAAAGAGGGCGACACTTCCCGGTTCACTGCTGTTCTCCCGGTATCTATACACTTCATGTGCGGAAGCGACCCGTAATACTCTTTGATCCATCGCGCGGAAGGCTTCCTCCGTCGAGTCGGAGAGCTTCGTCCAGGTATCCTTCACTCCCCCGATTCCTATCCGTGTCACCAGCTTAAGATAACCGCCGATACTGTCATTCAGCCTGATCCCCAGTTCCTCCAGTTTATTCTCTAACTCTTCGGGATACTCTGGACCCGGATGAATAATCAATAATGACCGGGTACTATGCAGTTCTGTGTATTCCAGCTCCGGGAACAGCTTACGTGCTACTTCACAGGCAATATTGCTTACTGCAAACCGGAACAAATTCCAGTCGGAGACGGATAAACATCTGGCCCGTTCATCACGGATCAAGTCGATACCGACCGTGACATGCTTGCGTTCCTGCCAATACAGGTATGACGGCGGAAGACGCGTGCTGTCTTTGTAGGCATGGTCCAGGGTTCCGACAGCTGCTGAACGAACCCACTCCTTTTCAACAAAAGGCTCATACAGCGTCATTTTACACTCAAGCTCCCACTGCCTGGCCCGCTTCTCCTCTTCCGCTTCAAGCTCCTGGATGACTTTGGTTAAGATCGACTTAAGCGTTGGCAGACTGATCGGCTTAGAGACGTAGTCGCTCACCTGAAACCGTAGCGCCTGTCTGGCATGCTCAAAGTCTGAATAACCGCTAAAGATGATGATTTTCCCCTGAAAACCTTCCTGCCTTAGCTGCTCCATCATATCCAGGCCGCTCATTACGGGCATATAAAGATCAGTGATCACAATATCCGGACAAACATTGCGGATCATTTCCAGCCCGTCCTCCCCGTTCAAAGCCTCCCCAGCCCATTCAACTCCCAGGTCATCCCAGGGAATCGCCCGTCTCATCCCCCTCAGGACTTGGCGCTCATCATCAATGATTGCAATTTTCCACATTACCGCTACCTCCTTAAACTCGGTAAGTACCGAAGCATGACGATATTTGCTCTAAACGGAATTTTGAGAATTAATCGTTCTTGCTAGGAGGTTCTATCAGCAGCGGCAGCAACATTTCCACCCTTGTTCCCCCTTCTTCACGTTCACTAAGCGTTATACCATAACTTTCTCCGAAATACCCGGCGACCCTCTCTCTCACATTGCGTATACCGTAACCGCCTGTATGACGTTGAGGGCTGTGATCGGTCTGCTTCAGTCCGGCTCCGTTATCCTCAATGACAATGTGCAGAGCATCTCCGGTTCTCTTCATTTCGATAGATACATAGCCGCTGCGTTGCTTGTTGAATCCATGAACGATGGAATTCTCCACGAACGGCTGCAGCGTTAGCTTCGGGATGTATAATTCCTGCAGCTCGGGCACCGCCATAATCCGGTAATCCAATCCATCCCCCCAGCGCAGCTGCTGAATTTCGAGGTAACACTCTATATGGTGCAGTTCATCTGCTATCTTGATAAAGCTGTTGCCGTTGGACAAACCGATCCGAAACATACGGCCCATCAGCTCCAGTATGCGGCTAAGTTCATTTTGTCCGGCCTCAATGGCCATCCAGTTGAGTTGATCCAACATATTATACAGAAAATGGGGATTGATATTGGCCTGAAGCGCCTCAATTTCGGCTTTCCGCTGCTGTTCGTAACGGCGTTCAAGTGAGAGATACAGTTCTTCAATCCGTTCGTTCTGCTTGCGGTAGCCGGAGAATAAATAACCGAATTCATTCTCATAATCCACCGGAAGTTCGACATTATCGCCTCCTACGGAATACATACGCATCGCAGTGACCAGATTCTTGATCGGCTTTGTAAACTGCTTGCTTAAAAAATGGGTCAGGAGCAATACCAGCAGCACTGCAGCGATACCGATCAGACCAATCCACTCTGCCAGCTTCAGGCTGCTTGCCGTGATCTGTTTCCAGGACGTGAATTCGATAAGGGTCCAGATGGAATTATCCATTCTGGAATAGACGAGCAGTGTGTCGCGGGACCCACCGGTTGCCGGGATATGGACGTAACCCGATTTATTGCTTTTTAGATCAATCCACCGGGACCAGTTATTCGGGTCCAGCGTATCGCCTATTTTCATAATTTGCTGTCCTTCACTATCCGCCATGATCCGGTTAGAGCCGTCTGAATTGCCGGTTAGCAGCTTCCGGATCTCATTGGCCTTGATGTGGACGACAAGGACACCTAGATAGTCATTCTCATCTATTATTTTTCTGGAAAAGCTGAGCACCGGAACCTCACCTTGCGCGCTGGGGAAATTATACTCTTTGGACCAGCAAAAATCGCTTTTCGCCAGACAACCGGCCCCTACCTGCTTGTTCAGATCCGCAAGGTTCCGGAACTGGATGTAGCTTTGCCGTTCACTTTGAATAGGATTATCCATATACAGGTCAATCCCTTGAATCAGCGGAATCGCATAGGTCAAATTCGCTAGCGCACTTTCTACACCTGCACGGCTGCGGTATCTCTCAAATTCATCCTGCCTGTTCAAGAGAAAATTAATCAGCTCGCCGTCGCGGGAGCTGGACAGTGAAATCTGCTCAATCATAACCAGCCGGGTCGTAATTTCATTATTCAGCTCATCCAGCAGCTGCTGCTGGTAATGGGAGGTAGTCTGAACAAGCGCCTTAGAGGAATTGCTGTAGCTCGTCCATGCAGTAATAACGATAACCGCAATAAGGACGATGGCAAAGCTATGAAAAAACAGACGGTCGATTCTATATTTTTTAAAAGGGTTGGTCACCTGCTCTACCTTCCTTCGGGCTCCTGTTCAGACACAGCAAACGGTAAAGCTGCGAAGGGCATTCGGCGCTTTACCGTTAACGGACGGATGTTTTTTTACATCTTATCCTTTAATTCCTGTTGTCGCAATCCCTTCAACGAAATACTTCTGAAGGAACATGAAGACGATGGTTGCCGGAACAATAGATACCAGTGACATGGCAAGCAGTTGCCCCCACTCCTGAGCGGATTGAGAGTCATTAATCATCCGAAGCGCCAGCCCGACCGTATACTTGTCTACGGTATTGATGTACAAGAGATGCCCCAGGAAATCGTCCCAATTCCACAGGAAGCAGAAAATCGTCACGGTAACGATAGCCGGAAAGGCCAGCGGCATTACGATTCGCCAAAAGATACCGAACCAGGAGCACCCGTCAATTTTAGCCGATTCGTCTAATTCTCTTGGAACACCGCGTATAAATTGAATCAGCAGGAAGACGAAGAAGCTGCCGCCTGCCCCTCCAGCGAGCAGATGGGGAATGATAAACGGGAGATACGTATTCACCCAGCCCAATTGGTAAAACAGTGCGTATTGAGGGATTATCAGTACTTGTCCAGGCATCATTAAAGTCAGCATCAAGATGGAGAACCAGAAGTTCTTAAGCGGAAAATCCAATCTGGCAAAACCGAAGGCAACCAATGTGCAGGATAGCAGCGTTGCTATGATTACAGCAAATTCAAGTCCAAAAGTATTGAGATAGAAATCCGTAAACGTATGTCCGGGAACCGAATTCCAGCCTTTGGTGAAATTGCTCCATTGCGGGGCAGCCGGGAAAATGGACGCCGAGCCAAGCTCTGTGCTGTTTTTCAGAGAAGCACCTACCCACCAAAGAACCGGATAGACCATAATAAGGCTGAAGAGAATCATGAACAGATGACGGAGAGCCGGCTTGAATTGTAGTGTTGTCATTTACGTTTTTTCCCTCCAGTGTCTGTTTCATAGAATACCCAATACTTCGAGGTATACGAGATCAGAACCGTTGCTGCAATAATTCCAACCAGCATAATCCATGCCAGAGCCGAAGCATAACCCAGCTCGTAACGGCTGAACGCCCGTTCGTACAAGTACATTGCATATACATAAGTGGAGTTCATTGGACCGCCGTTCGTAATTACAAATGCGGAAGTGAACATTTGGAAGGCGCCGATGACGGCCATAATCAGGTTGAAATAGAGAATGGGCGACAGCATTGGCAGTGTGATTTTGAAGAATTGGGTTACCTTGTTAGCCCCATCCACAGAAGACGCCTCGTACAGATCGTTTGGAATCTGCTTCAGGCCTGCCAGAAATATAACCATGGTGGACCCGAATTGCCAGACCGTCAGCAGAATCAGCGTACCAAGCGCTGTATCAGGGCTTGTAATCCAGCCCTTCCCTTCAAAGCCAAAGACGCCAATCAGTTTGTTAAAAACTCCGTCAACACCAAAAATGTTGCGCCAGAGCAGCGATACCCCTATACTCCCTCCGATAAGTGAAGGAAAATAAATCGCCGTGCGGTAGAAGCTTATTCCTTTGACCGCCTTACTCAGGATCATCGCAACAAAGAGCGCCGCTATAAGCTTCAGAGGCACGGAAGCCAGCACATAAGTGAAGGTTACCTTAGCGGATTGAATGAATTTGGGGTCCGCTGTAAAGATGCGCTCATAATTGCGGGTCCCGATCCACTTCATCGGCTGCATTAAAGTGTAGTCGGTGAACGAATAGTACAGGGATAAGAATAACGGATACGCCGTAAGCGCCAGAAACCCGATCAGCCAGGGCGAAATAAACATATAGCCTGCAAGCGGAGCGTTCCATCTGCTTCGAAAATACGAGCTTTTTTTCGTCTTGACAGCAGGTTGGGCTACAGTGGCTGTGGAATGGTTCATCTGTGGTCACCTCTTGTGGTCAATTTTTATACTTTAAGTATATAATCCGCTCATCGCCTGCTAAAGGAGGGGAATGCTCGAATTCTTTCAAAATATAACGACAAAAAAGAAGAAGCGGTATCCACCGCTTCTACACTACAATGATCATTAATAGATGGTTCTTCCCCACTGATCGGTAATTCCGCTTTTCCGGAGAAAGTAGGTATTGATTCTATCCCGCCACTCTTTAGCATGATCCGCCTGCTCCGCCAGGCGGTCTGCTACCTGCCTATACGCCTGTTCATCCACATGTTCCTTCATAAGCTTCCATGCAGCCGCCAGCCCGTCTGCCCGTTCCGCACCTTCAAAATGTGTATCATATATATGCTGAATCACCGTTTTGCCGGAATGAAGCACATGAGTATAAGGGACATGGTGAAAGAACAACAGTAGCTCATCCGGACAACTCTCAAGCGACTCGTAGCATTCCATGTTCATACGGGCATATTGGGAGGTATACCCGGTCCCGGTTGCTGAGGTGCGGTCAACACCAATACCATAACAGTCTGCAAAGTGATAAGTACCCCACATTGAATATTCATATCCATCCACATTAGGGCCGTAGTGATGGTCAGGATTGACCATAAACCCGACGCCCAGCGGGGCTGTATACGATTCATAAATCTCCCAGGAGTTCATAAGGATATCTAGTAAGGTCTGAACCAGCAGCTCATTGGTGCCAAAGGTGAGTGTAATCCATTCCACAGCCATTTTCTCGGCAGACATCTCCGGATTCCAGGCCAGACGGCCATAACCGAACAGATTTGCCTGTGCCAGCAGATGGCCTGTCCAGTTGGTGTCATTTCCAATATTGGATACGGCGGCAAAGCCACTGTAGCCATTGCCGTGAACACTTCCATCTACAATGCGCTTGACCGTAGTTCCTTCTCCACGAAGATGCGTATCAAAGTTCAGAATCTCTTTCCACTGCGGCACCAGATAGCACACATGGCGCTGCTGACCGGTATATTCCTGGGCAATCTGAAATTCGATCACTTGATTCGTATGCGGCATGGCCCCCAGCAACGGAGAGACAGGCTCTCTGACCTGAAAGTCAATGGGCCCATTCTTCACCTGGAGAATGACATTGTCCATGAAGCGGCCATCCAGCGGCTGGAAATGATCATAAGCAGCCCGCGCACGATCTGTTGTACGGTCGCGCCAGTCCTGCTTGCAGTTATACACGAAGCAGCGCCAGATGACGATGCCGCCATGCGGCTTCAGCGCTTCTGCCAGCATATTGGCGCCGTCGGCGTGATCTCTTCCGTAGGTGAACGGTCCCGGACGGTTCTCCGAATCGGCTTTGACCAGAAATCCTCCGAAATCAGGAATGGCTGCATATACTTCCGAGGCCGCAGCGGTCCACCATTCACGCACGCCGGCATCCAGCGGATCTGCCGATGACAGGCCGCCAAGCTCAATCGGGCTGGCATAATTAATACTCAGGAACAGCTTGATGGCATAGGCGCGAAAGACCGCGGCCAGCTTCACCACATCCGGCAGGAATTCCGTTAACAGGCGGCTCTCCACCCGGTGAACATTTACATTATTAATCGCGATGGCATTGATTCCGCTGGAGGCCAGCAGGCGGGCATAATCCTGGATACGCTGAAGATTATCCGTAATCCGGTTATTCTCATAAAATATCGATTCCCCGGCATATCCCCGCTCCACACTCCCGTCCATATTGTCCCACTGGTTGATCATACGCAGCTGATTTACAGGGTTCTCAAGAATATTCAAATTGTGTACAGAGCCCCCTGTACCCATGATCCGCAGCAGATGGAATACTCCATATAATACCCCCGCGGATGTAGCGGCTCCGATGGTAATGTTACCAGTAAGATTGTCCGTATGAATCGCGAAGCCCTCCGGTTGAATCGTACTGCTTACTTCTTCACTGAATACATCATCTATCCCTGACCCAGTCCCGAAGGTTCCTATAATGACACTAGGAGTTTTCTGAGTTTCCTCCGAGACAGTCACTATTCCTCCTGTGATTCCCTCCAGGCCTTGAGTCAACTCGTTCACTGCGGAACGAATAACGACATCATCTCCCTCAGCCACAACAATATGTTCATATCCCGCATATGGATTGACATTTGCCTCCGGTGTGACCCGGCGGTACTGTAGCCAGGCCAGATATCCGTCTCCCGGGTGATTCAACTTAGAATTACTCATCTATAATCCTCCCTATCCCTACCGATATCATGCAAGGCCCGGAACAAGGTTGTTCCGGGCCTTGCTTGCTGAATTATTTTTCGTAAGATTGCGATGCTTCTTTCAACTGCTCAAAGGCTTTCTCCGGCGTGACTTTTCCAAAGCTGAGCTGATCCCGGACAAGCACCCAGTCTTTGTCAATAAAGTTCGTCCAGCCGCCTGCTCCAGCCGACCAGGTCTGGCCATCCTTTTCAGTAGCACGGAGGAGTTCTAACCCAACCTTATCCAGATCACTCATACTTGCTTCCAGGGCGGCAGAGATTTCCTTGTTAGCCGGCAAGCCGCGGAATGTTTGCAGAATGTTCCCCGCCTCCTGGGCATTCACGAACCAATTGATGAATTTTTTAGCTTCTTCAGCATGCTTGGAGTTTTTGGAAACGGACAGATACATCGATGGTTTCAGCCATCCGCCTGCTTGTTCAGCACGCGGCATGGTTACAAGCGCGTAAGCGCCTGGTTTAATACTGTCCCAAGTCCCCAGGTTATTGGAGAAGCTGTACCGGAATAATACTTTGCCTGCTGCCATCAAGTCCATTTGCGGATCATTTTCCTTGTCGGATGCGTTTACGTCCGCCGGAGGAACCAGTCCATCCTTGCGCAGCTCTTCAAACTTCTTGGTCCAGTCCAAGAAGGTAGCCTGATCTACGTTAAAGTGACCCTCATCCGTGATAACCTGACCTTTACCTTTGGCATATTGGTAGGCCGAATACATAAAATAGTTGCCTGCATAGTCCAAGGTAAAATATTGTCCTCTTGGCAGTTTGGATTTGGATTCCTTGGCTAAAGCGAAGAAATCATCCCATGTCCATCCATTAGCCGGATTCGCAATCCCCAGCTTATCCATAGCGGCTTTGTCATACACCATACCGAACGCTACCGAACCCAGAGGAACAGCATATTGCTTGCCGTCAAGCTGGCCACCGGCCAGTAATTTTGCATCGAACTTACTTACATCAACCTCTGGAGCCAGCTCAGCTAATTGCTTGCGTGACATCCAGTCCGGCATCCAGCCCGGATCGAGCTGAATGATATCCGGTGCATTATTCGCTGCAGCTTGAGTAGATAATTTGTCCAAGTATCCATCCATACCGGAATACTCCGGTTCAAACGTAACATTCGGGTTATTCTTTGTATACAAGTCCAGTGCTGCCAGAGTAGCCTCATGGCGCGGCTGGGATCCCCACCACATAATACGCAGCTTGACAGGTTCATTGCTTGGCGCAGCCGTTGCAGCAGTATTAGTACCGGCAGGCTCAGCGGTAGATTCCGCATTGTTTTTTGTCCCGCCGCATGCTGTCATCGTCCCCAGCAAGGCTGTCATGGCCAAGACTGTAAGAGAACGCTTCCATTTCAACATCTTTAACCCTCCAATTGAAGTCTGTATTGTCTTGCTACACCGTTATAGTAACAATTATGAATTGAAGTTCATATAAGAGCGATGCACGATTTATTTTAAAATCTCACGGAAATAAGATTTGCAAGAATTTCGAAGGAGACAGAAACAGGGTTGTCCCATAAGCCATCAGAAATGGCTGGGACACTTCCTCTTTGGGTAGTGGATAGACGGTTGTGCTTGGTGAGGACGCTCCGCGAACGGACCGTTGTTCCAGCGGGAAATTTAACGCAAAGCAGCGATCCTCCAATAACGGGAGAATCGCTGCCTTGCTCACTTATTGTAGTTTTAAGAATGATGAGAACGGTCTCCCGTAATAGAAAACCCACTTTTGGGACAGCCCTGTTACAAAATTATAAATATATAAATGGCTCCTTCGCATCTGCAAAGGTAACCGGGAGGCTGCCGACCAGTGGTTTCAGCCATTCCGCCATATACTTCATGCCCCATTCCTCGGACCTCTCATGGCCAATCACAATCATTGCTTTGTTCATACCGAGCATAGAAGCATCATTAACATAAGCGCACAACGTCCACTCCGTGATATCACCGCAAATCATCACATCCAGATCCTTTTCCTGCATAAGCTCCATTGGCATTTGTTCCCTGCCCAGCCCGAGGCTTCCGCCTCCAACCAATATCCCTATGCGGGCGCAAGCAGCCTCCGGATTCCCTACGATCTGAATGACCTTCATTCCCAGTCTCTGTTTCAGGAAGCCTGCCAGCGCTCCAACCGTGGTCTCTTCGATCTGATACCCCCAGGAATCGTTCCCGTCAAGTTTCTTGTCCTCCCATTCCAGCTCCTTGAGAAGACCATCATAAATCCTGTCCGTATCCGCTAAATGCATGTGGTCATGAAATCTCCAGATCACAATCCCGTTATCTTCAATCCATTTCCGTTTGGCCAGATACACAGGGTCCTTCTGAAGCCAGTCCAAGGTGTCCATTCCGGTATAATAGGTGGGCTCATGGGTGATAATCAAATTTGCGTTGATGGCAATAGCTTCGCGGATGACATCAACGGTCGCCATAAACGTAGTAACGATTCCTGTAACTTCCATGTCCTCATGGCCGCTCGCGAGCACATCACACGTCTGCTCCAGCTTGCGGCCGCCGCAGCAATCAAGCAAAATCCGGTCAATAACTTCCTGCACTTTCATAAGCTCGTTCTCCTTTCATTTCTCTCCTCAGCCTTTGACTGCACCAATCACAACACCACGGGTCAAGTATTTCTGCATAAAGGGCAGTACGAACAGTACCGGCACAATGCCCAGAACCGCCATTGCCATCCGCACAGCTGTGCTTGGCAGCTGTGCTGCCTGCGCCCCGAGCACACTGCTGGCCTGACCGGAGTTGAGGAATTGAATATTGTTCATCAGCTGCATCAGCAGATTCTGAATCCCATATAACTGCGGTTTGGATACAAAATACAGCGCGTTGATCCAGTCGTTCCAATAAGCGAGTCCCATAAACATACCGACAGTTGCCATAACCGGCATAGACAAGGGAAGCATGATCCGAAAAAAGGTCCGCAGCTCTGACGCGCCATCGATCTGGGCAGCTTCAATGATTTCCAGCGGTACATTGTTTTTGAAATAATTCCGCACCAGCAGTACATTGAAGCCGTTGGACAGCAGGTTGGGAAGGATCAGCGCGAGCAGGGTGTTTTTAATATGGAAATATTGCGTCCACATAATATATGATGGAACGATTCCTCCGCTGAACAGCATGGTGAAGAACACGATAAACGCCAGCACATTGTGGTATTTGAAATCTCTTCGGGACATGGGATAAGCTAACATGCTTGTTATCAGAAGTCCAATCACAGTTCCCATTATCGTAACGAAAAATGATACCCCATACGCCCTAATGAAAATATATGCTGAGGATTTGATATACAGGTACGCTTCAAAACTCATATGCTCAGGGAAAAAGCTGTATCCGTTTCGAATCAAAGTCGTTTCATCGGTGAACGATGCAATCACAATCAGAAGGAATGGTAAAAAAGCAAAAACCGTCAGCAAGATCATCACGATCGCAGAAAAAACAGTAAACGTTCGCTCTCCTCTTGTTTGTATCATCCGTATTTCCTCCTAGAACAATGCGTTTTCTGGATTAACCTTCTTGACGATGGTATTGACCGTAAGAACAAGCACAAAGCCAACCAGTGATTGATACAAGCCGGCTGCGGCCGACATTCCGATATCATTCAGCTGCATCAAGGCGCGGTAGACATACGTATCAATCGTTTGTGTGGTGCTGAACAGCGCTCCAGAGTTCATAGGAACCTGATAGAACAGTCCGAAATCAGAGTTGAAAATCCGTCCCATGGACATCAGCACCAGTACAATGACTGTCGGCTTCAGCAGCGGCAATGTAATCATACGGATCTGCTTCAGCTTGCCAGCGCCATCAATTTTGGCAGACTCATAAATGCTCTTATCGATTCCGGCAATGGATGCGAAATAAACAATGGAGCCGTAGCCTGCCGTTTTCCAGATCTGAATCAAAACCAGCAGATACGGCCAATACTTCGGCTCCGAATACCAGTTGATCTCTGGAAGACCGAGCGGACGAAGAATAGAATGATTCACAAAACCGCTATCTGCATTCAGAAAAGCGAAGACGAGCAAAGAAAGGACAATCATCGAAATCAGATTTGGAAGGATCAAGCCTGTCATAAAAAACTTCGAGTACATTTTATTCAGCAGCTCTGACATGAGAATGGCAATGATAATCGAAACAATCGTCCCGAGCGCGATAAAGACCAGGTTGTAGAGAAGGGTATTTCTGGTCATAATCCAGGCATCGCTGGTCTGGAACAGAAAGGTAAAGTTCTTCAAACCGATCCAGTCACTGCCGAATATACCTTTTGCGTAATTGACATCCTTGAATGCGATAAACACCCCGAACATGGGAAAATAGCTGTTAATGATAAAGTAAAGCAAACCTGGAGCAGCTAAAATCAATAAAGGAAGTGTTTTTTTGAGAGGCTTTGATTTAGCTTTGGCTGTCATGTTGGATTCACCTCCATTGCTGAAGGCAGAGCTTCTATTGGCGGCTCTACCTTCAACAAGCTTATAGGAATAATTATTTTTGCGCTGCAAGCCATTTATCCAGCTGTTCCTGCTTGCTGTCAATGATCGCCTCAGCGCCCGCATCTTTCAGCGCACTATTGAATTTTGGAATGATCGTCTCCGGGTCTACCGAGCCGCTAACAAGAGCAGG
The DNA here is from genome assembly GCF_001909045.1 of Paenibacillus sp. P3E. NCBI lineage: Bacteria > Bacillati > Bacillota > Bacilli > Caryophanales > Paenibacillaceae > Paenibacillus > Paenibacillus sp. P3E. The sequence continues at coordinate 89,946 of NZ_LVWH01000176.1, forward strand.
CAGAAATTGGCTTACTACGTTGTTCACAGCACTCATCTGCGTTTTCACTGGGCTTTGATCAAAGATAAATCCGAAATAAGGTGATCGTTCCGTATCCTTGTTTTCCTTAAGCTTCAGTTCAATATCCGACCAGTTGATTCCCTCGAACTGGTACTGAAGGGACTCAGAACCTACGATTCCTGAACTCAGCATCGCTGTGTAGGGTACCGTATTAGCGTCCTTGCCTTCCGGGAATTTCACATGATGCTCATCAACCTTCAGGTAATCCTCCCCTTCAACCCCATAGAGAATGGTATTAATCAGATCTGTGTCGGTATACAGCAGGTTCAGGAATTTAACAGAGGCTTCCGTTTCTTTAGAGGTGCTGGATACCATCCAAGTTACAGCATTAACGGCACTTGTATCGAAATAGAACGGGGCAATTCGTTTGGTCTCCATTTTTTTGCCGGCTTGCGCACTCAGGGTTTTGCCCACCTCCATACCGCTGTAGCCGCCAAGGAAGGAGAAACCGCGTCCGGAAGATACCATCTCCATGGCGTTAACGGTAGTTGTTGCGGTATCCTTCTGTAAATAACCCGCATTGTACCAGTCTCTCATCATCTTAACCCCGTTTTTGAAAACATCGGATTCATAGAAATTAACGACCTTTCCGTTGTCACCGATTACGACACCGACTCCGGTTGTATCTGTCAGGTAATCTACCTTGCTCGCACCTTTCATCAGATTAACAAGTCCCGTATCAGTTGGATTCACATTAATCGGGCCAAACGGAACCACATCCGGTGACTTCTTCTTAACGGCAGCGAAGACGGCAGGCAGATCCTCCACCGATTGAATAGTGTCAGCCGAAACACCTGCATCTGCCATCATATCGGCGTTGTAGATGATATTCGTAGGCAAAGCCATCCCTTTATTTACCGGAATCCCATAGATATGCCCATCCATCGTTGTGGTTTTGAGAATATCCGGTCCGAAATCCTTATCCAGAATTGCAGTCATTTCTTTACCATACTGGGGAAGAAGTTTTTCAAGCGGAGCCACCTGACTTTTGGACACATAGTTGGAGAATTGTCCGAGAGTAGTGAAGATATCCATTTTCTCTCCGCTCTGGAGCGCCAGGTTGACTTTCTGGGCATAATCCGCCGGACCATATAGACGGAAATCCACTTTGACTCCGATTTTTTGGGTTGTGATTGCATTGATTGCGTTCGTCACCTTGCTCAAATCATCGGGAATCCGGTTGAAGGACGGCAGGGCAAATACGATTTCAGCAACTTTTGCATTGGCATTCCCGGAATTCTTGGCCGATGTATTCGAATTACTGCCGCAGGCCGAGAGCAGTGAACCGCATACTACCATGGACAACAACAGTGAGCCTAACCCCTTTTTATTTTTCATGATGATGCCTCCTGTTCTGTAATTTCACTTTCATTGTACTTCTTTGGAGGATTGCAGGCTTTCAAAAAGACGGGCTGTTTTTTCGAAAAACCGTACTGCAGCAAGAAGCTCCGCTTCTCTGTGGAAAAGCGGAGCTTCCTGCTATCTAGCAGTTTTGTGCTTTGAACGATAGGCTATCGGTGTTTCCCCTGTCAGCTTTTTGAATACCGTCGAGAAATAAGAAATCGTATCAAATCCGGCGTCCATAGCAATCTCGCCTATGCTCGCCGTGCTCTCAATGAGCATTTGCTTCGCGGCTCTTATGCGGAAGTCGTTCAAGTACTCCTTGACTGTCTGCCCGGTCTCGTTCTTGAACACCTTCGCCAGATAATCCGCTGTCAGATATACGCTTGCAGCGACATCCTCACGACTGAGGTCCTGTCTGTAGTTTTCTTGGATAAATCGCTTCGCTCTCTCGACAACCCCTTCGGACTGCAGTACTTCTTTGATAGAATCCACCGTTTTGTCCGTAAGCGCCTGAGCCCACTTCATGAAGTCAAACACACTGCTGTCGGCTTTCTGGGCCAAGCTTTGAGTCACATCGTCGGCAAATAACCGATGCGCCTGAATATGCTGCCGCGAGAGAAGGGAATAGACCACTTGCAGGAAGTCCTCCCGGATCGAATGGAGAGTTGTTGAATCCAGCTTATTCAAGCTTGTCAGCAATTCCAGCTCTTTCTTCAGCCGGTTAACAATCTGTACCTTCTCCTTCTGGACAAACAACAGGGTGAAGAGCTCCATATCAAGGGTAAAGCGGTCCGTAATATCATAATGAAAAGGTTCATTCGGCAAATGTACTTTCCCTCTGAAAATGATATTGGACTCATCCAGCTGCTCCAGCTCCGTTTTGACCTGTGAAAGTCCTGAGACCGCTGTTTTCTCACTGAAATAACAGGTAGCCGTACACTTCAAATATTGCCTGCACATCAGAATAATATTCTCTGCGCTGTCCTGCAGCCACTTCTTATCGAGTGGGCTCTCAATAAGGATTGCATTGTAGAACACTTTATCGACTTGGTAGGCAATAATCCGTCCTAAGCTGACCTCAGTGATGAGAATTTCAGAAATCAGGTTAGAGAGTGCATATTGGAAAATACTCTCATCCCACTCACTCTCGATCTGGGAACGCGGAACACTTACGAGAAATAGAATATATTCCGTATGGACAGACAATGATAACTCACGTTTCTGTACTTCACTCTGAATAAGATGAATTCGGGGAGACAGAGTGGCTGTCAGCACATCACTCCAGAATCCTCTTTCGACCACATCTTTGTTCTTCAGCCATGCAAGCCCCATCTTACTGTATTCGCCCATCATCATCTTTTTCTTCAATGTATCCATGGACTTCCGCAGCGCCGCTTCCAGCTCCTGCTTATCCAGCGGCTTGACCAGATAAGAGTCGGCGTCGTACGAGATCGCCTTGGAAGCAAAGCTGAAGCTCTCATGACAGGTTAAAAATATAAAACCTCCTTCATATTGGCGGTCTCTAGCCCATTTGATCATATCAATACCGGAGCCTCTCGGCATTTCGATATCGCAAATGATTACATCAGGCTCGCCGTTCTCGAATAATTGTTTCGCATCCTGTATATTATGAGCGGTCTGCACCTCGGTAATTCCAAATTCATCCCAATTCACAATACCGAGCAGGGCTTCAACTGTAGGTATATCATCATCAATCAACATACAACGCATATTATCCCCCCTACAACTTTGGGTGGCCGGATTCAGGTACGGGTATCCACATTTCTACTCTTGCACCAGACGTCTCTGCATTAGAGAGCTTGAGCAGGTCGTCACGCTTGTAGAGCAGTTGCAGAGTTTTGCGGATATTGGCAATGCCGACCCTGCCCCCATCCTCCATTACCTCCTCGATCTCCGCCTTGCTTAGCCACTCCGAAGAGAAGCCTCCTCCGTTATCCTCAATCACAATACTGACAAATGGTTTTCCGTCTCTTGTCTCTGACCGCACTCGTATGAAGATCGATAGCATTTCTTTATAGAACATCGCGTGCTTGAACGTATTCTCAACAAAAGTCTGGATCATGAATTGCGGAATGGGCACTTGGCGGGCTTTATCATCCATCTCTATCATGAAAAACACTTGGTCCGGATACCGGATTTCTTGCATCCTTATATAATTTTCGGCGTGCTTAATCTCTTCCTCCATCGAGACTTCCACAAGACCTCCCTTAAACATATATCTAAGATGTTCCGAGAGGCAGTGAATCATCCGCCGTATTTCTTCATTTTTATTGTGATACGTCAAGCTGGTTATTGTCGAGATCGCATTCAGAAAAAAGTGGGGCCTGATTTGCATCTGCAGATATTTGATTTCCGCGCGGCTGATTTCGATCTGTTCTTCATAGGATTGAATCTTCAGATCCTTGATTTCACTAACCATGGATTCGAGCGCATGGAACAGCTTCATAAACTCCAGGGAGTACGGTACACCCTGAGGAACCTGGTATTCCAGCTGCCCCTGCTCAACCACCTTGGCCGCCTTCACCAACTCTAGGATCGGCTTCAACACATCCCTTGTTAAGAACCTCAGTACGAGCGGTACAATGATAGCCGAAAGAACCGCCAATAAGGCGATGCCCCACTGAATAAGCTTCAATCCCGAGAACAGGCCCCCCTTGGCAACCATATTTGTAATCTGGCCAAACTCTTCAATCGGTTCGGAAATAATCAGAAAGCTGCGCTGATACTCTTGAGTTAAGCTGCCCAAGGTCGTATCTGCCTTTTTCAAGACGATATTATTTGCAGATAAAATGCTCCCCTCTGTATTACTCAATACATAACGGTTATGATCATTGCTCCCCCTGTCTACCATCGATAAAAGGGTGTCCGCTTTGACTAACGTTCCAAAGCTGACTTGTGAGTAGGTGATATATTTGAACAAATAATAATCACCCTGGATCTGGAACACCTTCCATTCATCACTTTCATCCGCTGGACTGGAGCTGAACTTGTGCGTATTAAGGAAATCGACCAGAGCCAGCTTACCCGCAGATGGAATCCGGCTGCTGAATTGTTCAAGCACGAGCTCTCCGGAAAGTCTGATAAACATGCCATCACTGGAATAATCGTTCGCCATTTTTGCCAGCAGGTTATTTTTGAGCTCCTGCACTTTGAAGTAGCGGCTGCTCTCATCCAGGTTGGCTACATTCACAGCAGCATCAATGTTATTATCAAATACCTCAATTAAATCTTTGGAGAAATTGTTGAAGTTATTATGAATGTTGGCCTGATAGAGGGCAAGTGTATTACGCGAGCTTGTTAGTGCATTGCTTCGTACAACTTCCAGGGAGTAAATATTACTCAGAACAAGGATGGACAACAGGATCGCAAGAATAACTGTCATCTGCAACGAAAACTTGAACACGATACTGTTTGTTCGAATCATATCACCATTTCTTCCTCCCCGGAATTCAGCAAGCCCCTGAGCCGATATATTCTCAATCGGACCCAGGGGCGTACTTGTATTAGACTTTCAGTTATCAAGACTTGAAGCTTTTATATAGAGTTGCTGTCTTCTCCAGCCCACTGCAGTGCCGCCTCAATGTACTTATCCCAGAAGTTCCAGTTATGATCGCCTTCACTTTCATGATAAGCATGTCCGGCCTGTTCCCCTTCAAGAAAATCATGGAACCGGCGGTTCACGTCCAGCAGGAAATCCTCTGTCCCGCAGGCCATATACAGCTTGGGCAGCTCAAGTCCTTTCGCCTTGAGGTCCAGGACAAGCCTTTCCGGGTCTTTATCACTGCCAAGCAGCTGGCTCAGATCACCAAAGGTGCTTGTGTAGTAACTATAACTGGCGATACCGTCATTGTAATCCGGGGACACATTGGCAACTTTATAAGGCACCAGTGCCGAAGACAAGGCTATAATACGGCCGAATTGATCTGCATATTTCAGACCGTTGCGGATTGCCCCATAGCCGCCCATGGATAAACCGCCTATCCATGTATCCTCGCGCGCCGCAGACAGCGGGAACAGCTTGCGTGTGAAATCCACCAGCTCCCTGCCGATATATTCCCCGTAGTATTCTCCCCTATTCTCATCGTCCAGATAGAAGTGATTTTCTCCTGCGGGCATAAAAACCGCAACCTGATATCTGTCCGACAGCTCCCGGATTCGTGAGAAGTTCATCCAATCGTTATGGCTCCCGGAAAAGCCGTGCAGCAGATATAGCGCCCTCAAAGGTTCTCCCGACCATACCGGCAGTCCTAATCCTTCAGGCAGATCAACCGGCATTAATGCATTGAACGTGACTTCTCTTTTCAGACATTTCGAATGAAAGCTTAGTTGTAGCGTAGCCAAAATAACCACTCCTTAAAAACGGAATTCGCATTATACCAGATAAGTAACAGCAATGCCTTGCTCATCCACATATTCAACGACGGTTTGATAGGTCTGCAGGTTGATGAACAACTTACAATACTTCTCACCTTGTTCCCATAACAACCGGACCTCATCCGTTGCCGCCTCAAGCACCTGGAACGTTCCTCCGAAGGCACTGTAAGTATTGCGGAAGCGAATCAGCTTCATTAGCCGCTTCACAACATCCCGTTCAAGCCCTTCCTCAATTTCCTCCAGGGTATAATTATGGCGGTTGATTTCGCGTCCTTCACCCGTCAGGGTTACCTGCTCCAGATCATTGCTGCCGGCCAGCAGACCCACATAATAGACCTGCGGAATACCTGGTGTGAAGAATTGAATCGCTCTTGCAGCGAGATAAGCATCGTCATCTTCATTTAGCGCGCTATAATACGTGCAGCGTATCTGATGGACATCGAATCCGTCTTGCGCCTTATGCTCCTCCGACAGAATCAGACTCAGATTCGCTCCCCTCTCCACACAGAGATCAACCAGCTCCCGCGCTTCCTTCGTGTCGATCAGCTCATCAAGATCCGGCTTAACAGGAATACCGTCGTGACAGTCGAGCATGGTGAACTGCTTATGCGGGCGGGTCTTCAGATAGGAATAGAGTTCCGTATTGGACCTGCCGGTGAGTGCCTCAAGCACCCGGTAAGGCAGGATGAAATCATATATCCAGCACCCGTATTCCGATAACTTGGCTTGGATGCTGTAGTGCGCATGGACCTCGGGCAGCAGCTCTATATCCAGCGAATCCGCCATTGATTTGATCCAGCCGAGAAATTCATAAATCTCCGGCTCCACAAAAAAACAACTGGTTCCCAGCTTCTTGATCACGTACCCGACCGCATCAAGCCTCACTATTTTGACATTCTGTTGCTTGAAGTTCTCAAAAAATAACCGCAGCAGCTCCCGGGTCAACGGGGAATGGACATCGAGATCAATTTGCTCGGAAGGATCTGTTTTGCCAAAGGTTGTCCAGACCTTCTCTTCCTCACCGCTCCCGCTTATAGAAAAGCTTGAATAAGGCAGGGGTCTGCGCAAAAACATCTTCTCAATATCCTCCCGGACAGGCTTACCATTCTCCCAAATCTTGTCCAGAGTTATAAATAAATCAGCATACTCAGAAGCGCGGCCTTTCTTCAGGAAATCCTGAAAATAAGGAGATTGCCTGGATATGTGATTCACCATCAAGTCCACCAGCACATCGAATTCTTCCCCTATCTCCCGGATATCCTCCCATGACCCGAAGCCCGGATCGATTTCCAGATAGGTCAGAGGAGCAAATCCGCGGTCCCCGGAGGAAGGAAATGGCGGGAGGATGTGGATTCCGCCTTCGAAGAGGCCGGTGAATTGTTTGCGCAGCACCTGATGAAGCTTCTTCAGGTCCCCGCCCAGCGAATCGGGATACGTAATCAACTGTACTTGATTCTTCAGTGTCATCTGAAACCTCCTACAGGTTAAATTGTTGTTTGATTTCTTCCAGAGTTGGCAGATTCACTACCGCACCCATGAATTTTAGCTTGTACGCGCTGACAGCAAAGCCGAGCTCCAGTGCCTCTCTGAGGGTATACCCCTTGACGACAGCCGCATAAAATCCGGACCAAAAGGCATCACCTGCTCCGGTCGTATCTTCGATTTCGGTAGCTTTGGTATCGAACTTCAATGTTTCTATGCCGTTCGATACCATCGCCCCTTCTTTGCCCAAGGTCATCACCACCAGCTTGGCGCCAAGCTCCAAGAACCTCCCGACCTGTTCAGCCGGTGTGCCTGGCCCAAACAGACGCTCTGCATCATCTTCCGAAGGTTTGATAATATCAACTTTGGGGATGATAGATTTGACATAGGAGACACCATCTTCACCCTTCTGCCAAATCAAGGGGTGATAGTTCGGATCGAAGCCAATCAGCAGCTTATGTTTTTTTGCTATCCCGATAACCCGTTCAACCGTATAACGCGATGGAACTCTCGAGATCGGCCAGCACGAAAAGTGGACAATTTTGGAATGGATCAAGGCTTGTTCCAAAGCATCATTGTACACCAATTCGCTATCCGCTCCGCGGTAAAAGATCGGAATGGGCGTTTCCTGACTCTTCGTGATCACCACCATGCTGGTAGATTCATCCACCCGCTGGACTCCGCTGGTATCTATTCCTGCCCTTTGCAATCCCTTTACCAGAAAAGCTCCAAGACCATCCCGGCCAACCGCCGAAGCCACTTGAGACCGGATGCCAAGCTTATTCACATTGATGGCAATATTGGAAGGTGACCCTCCAAAAAATCTCGTATATCCGTTGCATTCAAAAGCATCGCCATAGTCATTAGAAATCATGTCAACCAGAAGTTCTCCAACCGTTAACACATCATTTGCTTTATCTTCAAAGGGTATTGCCTCACCGAGATTAAACACACGTACTCCCCCTAAAACTCCAATATCCTTTCGTCATATACATTCTATTGCTTCTGCATATGCAATACTTCAAAAAAAACGTTCTTTTTTTTCAATTCAAAGACAGAACACGGGAACAGAGCCAGTGCTTACGGATTCAGTGCTCTTGCCATAGCGTTGATATAGTCCTCTCTGGCACGCCGGCTAATCCCGGCGGTTGGAACGGCGTGCTCAAAGCCATGATAACCGCCGGGATAGAGATGAAATTCCACATCGACGCCGGCCTGAGCCAATCGGGTGACATATTCGATCGTTTCGTCGCGAAACGGATCAAGCTGTCCGACGCAGGTATAAGCGGGAGGCAGATCAGACAGATTATCCGCCCGGCTGGGTGCAGCGTAAGGAGAAGTCTCTCCGCCGGCAGGTCCGCCAAGATACATCTCCCATGCGGCCAGGTTATTCGCCCGGTTCCAAACCGAAGAATGTGTAATCTCATGGCTGGAGAGCGTATCATTGCGATCGTCAATCATCGGATATAGCGGCATTTGGAAGCAGAGGACAGGACCTCCTTTATCCCTCGCCATTAATGCCAGGGCCGCGGCCAGTCCTCCTCCTGCGCTCGCTCCGCCGACTGCAATCCGGGCCAAATCGACATTGAGAGCATTGTTAATATCGGCCAGCCACACTAACGCCGCGTAACTATCCTCAATGGCTGCCGGGAACGGATGCTCAGGTGCAAGACGGTAGTCGGGCGAAACGACGACACAGTTGGCTGCTATAACAAAGCTTTCACATAATGCATCATCCCCACTGGGATGGCCGAGCACATATCCTCCGCCATGGGTCCAGAGAAGAGCAGGCAGCGCCTTACCATTTCTCTGAGCCGGTTCGTAGATTCTAACCAGCATTTGGTATGAACCGGCAACGGACAGAGATCGTTCTGTAATACGAACGTGTTCCGACTTTTCCGCAGGGCATTGAATATATCCTCTGGCAGAATCCAGATCACCCGGCAAATGAAGTGGCGGCAATTCTGCAACCCCTTGTTTTAACTCTGGAGCCACTCGGTTCATAAAATCCATCTACGTTTCCTCCATTATGATTTTTTAGTTGAATCCAGTCGTTCCTTTTTCAGAATTGCTTCAAAACTTGCAGTGGTGCCACTCATTCGGCTGATAATTCATCTCCTACCGATTTGTTTTATGTCGTATCACGTTCGATAAGAGTCACCGGGAACGTGTTAACCATAGGAATTTCTTTGCCTTCGATTTGTTGAACAACCAACTGAATGATAGAATCGCTCATCTCCTGAATCGGCTGTCTGACCGTGCTAAGACGCGGTGAGATCAGCGAAGCGATCTGAACGTCATCGTAACCTACAATTTTGATCTCTGAAGGAATATCCTTCTTCATCAGGTAACAAGCTTGAATGACCTCCGTTGCAATCACGTCACTGCTCGCGAATACTCCGTCTATTTCCGGATGCTCTTGAAAGTATGCGATTATTGCAGCAGAGTTCCGGGTGTGCTTGCTCCCTTCAGCATCCAATTGCAATTGCAGCGGCTCTAAGCCTGCGCTCTCCACCTCAGCTTCATATCCCTGCCTTCTCTGGGCAGCGAGCAACGAACGATGCTGGGGACCGTCTATTCCACGATAAATGAAGACAGGATGAAGGCAGCCCTTGTCGATTAATAATCTCGTAGCGAGTTTACCACCTGCTAAATTGTTCGAGGTGACCACAGGAATATCCTCCGAAATCACGCGATCGAATGAAACAATCGGCAGGTTCAAATGTAGATAATGCTGGACATCCAGCACTGCACTGCCCATGATGATGGCATCCACTTGATTCTTTTTCAGCATCTCAATGTATTCCATTTCTTTGGAGACATCGCGGTTGGAATTACATAACAATAGTTTGTAACCCTTATGATGCGCGTAATATTCAAGATGGTAAGTGAGTTCAGCAAAAAAAGGATGCGAGATCGTCGGTATGATCAGACCGATCATATTCGATCTTTTTCTGAACAAGGCCCGGGCCATTTCGTTCGGCTGATAATTCATCTCCTTCATCACCCGGTAGACCTTTTCCTTCGTCTTTTCACTGATATAACCTCTATTATTAAGTACTCTAGAAACGGTATTAATAGAAAGCCCTGCTTTTTTCGCGACGTCTTTAAGATTCGGCATATGTACCACCTTGTTTTTAAATCCTATTTATATTTGAATTCTGCGCGTATTTCAGCAGTTCATTTGAATGCGCATTCATTTCTATTGTCACTTTATGATAACCGGTTAACATTTTTATGTCAACCGGTTATCATAAAGGAAAAGCCGAATGATCTAAGGCCAGTAAAAAGAACAACCATTCTAATCAAATGGCTGTTCTTATATTAAACCTGAAAAGTATGAAGTTAACCGGATGCATTTATATTCTGTTCTAATTGCAGGGCCGGATCGGCTTCTAACGTTTCAATCTTCACCCGGTGAAATTCCGCTGCACCCTGACTGACGAATATGGCAAGCTTCCCCTGCTGAATGTCGTACATTCTGGCACTCATCGCCACATCTCCGTTAACATAAATTTCGCAAATCGTGCCGTCTATAAACACTTTCAGCTCATATTCCTGTTCCGGCAGCAGCTTGAGCGGACGTTCGAGCTCCACATCATAAGGGAAGGTTTTACCTCCTTCTTCAGATTGCATAATCGGCCCACGGAAGGTAATTCGGCTACGCTGGGGCTCCAGCGTGATATAGTAGGCAAAATCAAGAGTTTCGCCTGCCCGAAGCATGAATCCCAGACCTTGGGTTGATCCCGAGAAACATACCGTTGTAGAGATCTTGCACTGATCAGGCAATTCCTCCTGTGTGATACAACCTGCAAAGGCATAAGGAGATTCACAGAGCAGCCCATCGTCTGTGATCGCCCAATCCCCGGCGATTCTCTGAAAGTTCGCGGGTGCCTGTTGGGCAAATGCAGAGTCAACCGTTGCAGGCACGTTCACACCAAGCGTTCCGTCTGAACGTTGAATGATTTCATGTACAATCATATTACCGCCCCAATCCCAGGTATCATAATCCTTGCCTGGAGATTTTGGCGGATTCCAGCCGAACAGATCGTCATCCTTAGTCGGATTCCAGCCGAACAAATACCGTTTCTGCCCATCGGATACCGATTTGGCCGCATAATAAGCACGCCCATCAAAAGCCTCTTCCTGCGGAGTCATCCATGGCCCTTTTAAAGACCGGCTCATCCGGTAAAAGGTCCCGAAACGCCCCGTATACGAAGAATAAATCAGATACCACCAATCGCCCATGCGGAACAAGTCCGGGCATTCATGTGCGCCTACATGCAAGTTCGGTGCGTACAGCGGCTCACGGTACTCCCAATGCTTGAGATCCTTGGACGATAGGAGACCGGTGCAGCCTTTCCGGTTCGTTGGTCCTTTTGCCAGGGCTGCAATCAGCATCCAATATTGGCTTTCTTCTTCATTCCAAAATACAAAGGGATCACGCCAGTCTGCCAGCTCATAAATTTCACCATCCGGACCAAAAGTGTCTTCAGGAATCGGTTCCCATGTTTGCAGATCCTTGCTGATGGCGTGGCAGGCCAATTGTTTCCCTTCGGGAAAGATACAATAGAACATGTGATAGACATTGCCCACTTTGAGAATATGGCCGGTCCCGCCTTCGATCTTGCAAGCTCCATCTTCCCTGTAATTCACGAAATCTTTCGTACCAAGCAAATGCCAGCCATGATCGAGACCTTCCCGGAAGTTACCTCTCCACCCGTGCAGATAGAACAGCTTGAACTCCCCATCTTCGTAATAGGGAATAATGTCCCCTACCCATGCATTTTCCGGACGATAAAAAAATTCCTTCATTAATTTATTCCTCCTGTTCTACACTCTTTCGTAAATACTGGATTCCCCTTTGACATCACCTTGCTTCCCCGGCCTTCCTTTTGCAGTTATTTATTGATCTTGTCAAGCAATAGTGAGATGACATGTGCACTTTCTGCACGGTTTACAAGTTCATGTGGCATGAATAACTGGTTCCCGCGACCGCTGATGAAGCCAAGCTCCTGTGCAGCAGCGACCGCATTTGCAGCCCAGCCGCTGATCGTACCGGCATCTTTGAAATTACTCAAGCGACTAGCAGCAGCGTTCTGTCCTGTGTGGTGCAGATAGGCTTTGTAAATCATGGACGCCATTTCTTCACGACTTACGGTGTCCTCCGGCGCAAAGGTATCCTTGTTTCTTCCGGTGACAATTCCCGCTTCGTATGCTGCGGCAATGGAAGAAGCGTACCACTTCGTGGGTTCTACATCCTTGAATGTAGTTAAGTTCATCCCTGTTATTCCGAGTACACGAGTAATCAAAGAAGCGAACTCAGCTCTGCTTACCTTTTGTTTTGGAGCAAATATTGTATCGCTCACACCCAAGACCATTTGTTTTGCTGCCATCCTTTTTATAACATCATGGGCCCAATAGGAGGCATTCACATCTTCAAATGATTTATCATAAGTGAGGACGGTATACTTGCTGAAATGATTCACCTTGACCGTCCATGTACCGTCCGCGTAGGTTCCACCCAAATATTCCAGTCGGCCGTCATCTGCGACGTAATAAATGCCCGTTAAATCTTGGCGGGAATTCTCCTGTGCACCCAATCTGATGGTGACGGGTTTGGAGAACTTCTCAAGCGTAAGCGCCGTTCCATCGGCCTTCACGATTGACAATTTGAAGTCGTAGACCTCCCCGGTTACAGAGATATCTGCATGATTCTTCTGTCCGGCCCACGAAAGTAATTCTTTGCTCTGCTCTGAAGATAAAGTTCCCATTTCAAAAGAGATCTTCGCCTGTTCAAGCTCGCTGCCCGTGACCCGTGCCTGTAATTCCTTCAATAACTCTGCTGGAACTTCGATCTCCACATCTGTATTTTTAACTTTCAGGGCATTCTTGCCGTCATTTGCCGCGATGGACACCGGAAACATCACTTGCCGCGCTCCCTTTGCCATCTCGAATGACAAACTGTTTTGACTCTCAGGTTTGCTTGCCGGAATCACAGGCTGATTCGGAGGACTGGTTGGGACAGCTGTATCGGTTGGATCAGTTGGGTCGGTCGGTTCATTCGGATTCGTCGGATTCTGTACCTTAACCGGCACATTGAAATCATCAACGTTAATATGTCCGAAACCGCCTGTGGATTGGTCAACCACCTTAATGTAAAGCTTCTGGCCGATATACTGTGATGCATCCCAAATCTTCCGTTGATACTCCTCATAGTTGGTGGCGGTTTCTTTAAATAGTTCTTTCCCGTCCGATGCCCGGACCAGCGCTACATACAGCTTATCGATATCACGCCCGCCGCTGACCAGGAAGTTGATCTTGCCGTTCCCGCCAAGGACGAAATTCTGCGATTTCATTGTTCCCGTTAAGCTGTCTCCGCCGGCTTCCTCGTTGAAGCCCCACAAATGATAGCCGCCTGGAATTTTATGCGAAGGATTGAAGTAGATCGTGTCCCAGAAAAACTGCGCATCGGTCACATGGATATCCTGGAAAGCATCTCCTTCTGTAATCCAACCGGTTAAGTCTCCTGTGGCAAAATCATGATTGGGCAGATCTGTAATATCGGTATACACTGAGTTATCCCAATTGTCAGGCACATCGACTGGAGCCGCCGGCTCACCCGTCAAGGCATTCATATTCCATACTTCCATCGACTTGACCGTTATATCCTTGTCGGCCCAGACCTGTAAGCCCAAGGAGTCGTATCGGCCTACATAGACGCGTGTTGTTAGCTTTTTCTTATCATTGGCAAAAGCTTCAACAACCGAGCGGTCCAGGAATATATGAAGCTTCAAGTTCTCTCCGTCCAGATCTACGTATCCGCCTTGAATACCGTCCACGCGCACATCCGGATCAATGCTGCTCTTGGTCCGGTCCACATTGAACGTCCCATTTGTTTTGTCATAGTAAATCAGCGTTTCCTCCTGGCCGTTCTCGGAGCGCCGCACTTTAAGACCGAATTTCTGGGCTTCACCCGGATCAATTTCCATCACGATCTCCAACATGTCGCCTTTGACACTCCGGATCAACTGATTGGCGGCGGCCAAATTTTTGTCCGAGAAATCAACCACCTTATCTCCCCTGAGACTTTGCAATTCTTGAATCGGTTCAATACGCAATTGATCATGCTCATCCAAGCTTAGGGAAACTGGCAGTGCCAGATTATGAGCCCAACCGGCTTGATATTCGGCTTGCGGTGTTCTTACATTCTGCACCATGGAGTATACGACTGTTCTACCGTCAGGTGTAACCATACCGCTCTCTGCCGTTAAATAGCCGTCGCCCACATCCATTTTAGAAGGCGCATCCTGATCGGGAATAAACTTGAAATGATCCCGGTCCCAAGTACCAATCCAGTAAAAAACCTCAACATCTCTTTGCACATCGTTCGCCGGAGGCACTTGCTCCGGTTTCTCATGGGGGTTAACCATAAAAATATACTTTTGCTTGCCCGTGCTATCCTTACCTAACGGCAGTAATACCGGCAGTTCCCATACGGTACCGAGCTCCGGATACAGGCTTCTGTCACTTACGTATAAAGGCCCCTTATACTCCCAGTTGTACATATCGCCCGAAACATACACCAAAGCTGTGCCGCTGCTGAAGTCTTGAAGACCGGAAGTGACTAACTGATACCACTTGTCTGTCTCTTTGTCATACCATACAAACGGGTCCCTGAACTCGTTATGAATACCGTTTCCATTCTGCTCTGTAACTGGTTCAGGATATTTATCCCATTGCTCTAAGTTAGGGTCCGACAAATCAGACGGAGTCGCCAGACCTGTTCTTTGGTTCGGCGACAAAGAGTCATTGCCGGCAGTGTAGAACAGAACGGGATTGCCGTTTCGATCATAGGCTGCGCTGCCTGACCATGTACCGTCCGGATCAAGCGTGCCTGCTTCAGGGGCAAGAGCCGGTCTCACATTTTCCCAATGTACCATATCATCGCTCACCCAATGTCCCCAGTGGATCTGATGCCAGTATGGACCTTGCGGGTTATGCTGATAAAATAAATGGTATTTGCCTTTATAATAAATGGGTGCATGTGCTTCATTCATCCAGTTTTGAGGAGGCATCGCATGGTACTGGGGACGATGCTGATCACCATCAAACACACTAGGATCCTCATCAATGTCGCCATTTGGAATTTGTGGAACCGAACCGCCATGAAGTGTCTTCACACTCTCATATTCAGCAAGGATCTCCTGACCCGTAAGTGCTTTGTTCTGCAGCTTCACTTCATCGATGAGTCCGCAGAACATATTGTAGGAGAACAAGCCCGCAAACTCTACAGGTCTATTGTTTTTCCCGATCATCAGATTTTCCATAGAAGGTGTAATTGGAACGTTGACAGGGGTCGCCTCAGAAGCTACTTCCTGACCATTTAAATATAATTTAATGATTCCGTCCTTTTTGTCGAACGTTGCCGCTACGTAATTCCACTTGTATTTTTCGAGCGGATGATCTTTGACCCATACCTGAATCCACTGGCCGCCAATCCCGACCTGCATCGACCATGTTCCGTGCCGGTACATGCCAAGTGCGAATCCTTCTGCTTTGTCCTGATCGGACTGGCTCACGATTCCAGACAGCTTGTTTCCGTCCCCCCATTCGTAGCTGCGCGGAGCGACCCATGCTTCAAGCGTTAACGCGTCGCTTACAGGAATGGTATCCTTTGCTTTGACCTCAACATCATTCGAGTATCCATCGAATAGCAAGGCACCTCCTTTTACTCCGCGTGAGGTCCATCTTGGATCCTTCGAGGCCATATATCTGGCGTTATTAAACACATAGTTCACGTCATGTTCAAGATTACTTACTTCCTCCAGTGCCTTCTTTCCTGTGCCTTCATCAAAGTTCATATAAAAAATGTTACCCGTACCGTGAGCTTGAAAAGCATCAACAGCAATACTGGCTTGATTGGATTGATCGACAACCTTAACATAGAGCCTCTTATTGTAATGCTCCTGCATTTCCCAGGAAATCTTCTCATTCGCACTGACATCCCCGGTCTTCTCAAGTAATGTGTTAGTGCTGGCATCATATAATGCGACGTAGGCTTCCTGCGGATTATCGATGCCTACAACAGTGAAGGTGATCGTTCCGGTTCCCTGAAGCTTAAAGGTATTAGACGTAATAGAACCCTGACCTTCCAAGGTAGACTTGGCATAGAAGCTACCCTCTTTGCCGGTCCCAGCTTCATTAGTGACTTGAAAAGCATTACCTTCAACGGCCCAGCTCTCTAAATTTCCGGTTTCAAAACTAGGATTCTGGATTTCCGTCGGCACAATATTATCCGCCATAACTCCTTCTTCGGGTACAAGTTCATTGAAGGTATTGAAGGCGTCGGCAAAGAGCAGTCCCCAATCCGAGGCTGCATGATCCACGATTTCTAGATACAGCTTCTTTCCGATATACTTCGAGAGATCGGCTTTATATTGCTCCATATTCGCGAGTCTGAGGCCCTGTGCCGGATCCGGAAACCCGGACTCGTTAAATTCGGTATTTCCGTACCTGGCTATCAAGTCTCCGGTATCTGCATCGACAACACTTACATAGGCCTGCTCCGTATGCTTGCCTCCGCCCAGTCTGAAGGTCATCCAGCCTGTGCCGCCCAGCTCGAAGGTGCTGGATCGAAGCACACCTGTTGCAGCTTCGGCGTATTTCCAGCCGTTTAAATGGAATGTACCTTCCTGGTTGTACGGGATTTGTTCTGTCCACCAGGTGGTTTCGTCCGATACACTGTCTGGACCAAACGCATCACCTTCCACAACGGTCCATCCTGTCAAATCTCCGGTTTCAAAGCTTGGATTCTGGACTTGATAGCGTTTGAAGTCCGGCTTAATATCTTTGGCAACAATGCCCTCAGCTGGCTCGGATTCATGGTACATCAGGAATGCGTCCGCAAAAATCAGTCCCCAATCGGAGGTTGCATTATCGACGATCTCCACATACAGCTTCTTGCCCAAATATCCGGAGAGATCCGCCTTATACTGCTCCATATTGGCAAGCCGCAGACCCTGAGCGGGGTTCGGAAAGCCGACGTCGGCAAAAGCACTATTGCCATACCGGGCAACGACTTGTCCCGTCTGAGCTTCCACGATATTCACGTATACTTTGTTAGGATTCTTCGCACCGCCAAGCTTGAAGCTGATCCAGCCGCTGCCGCCCAGCTCGAAGGTGCTGGACCGAAGCACGCCGGTCGCAGCCTCGTCATGTTTCCAGCCGTTTAGGTGATAAGTCCCTTCCTGATTGTAAGGGATTTTTTCTGCCCACCAAGTGGTTTCGTCAGATACACTGTCTTGACCGAACGCTTGGCCTCTGACAACCGTCCAACCTGACATATCCCCAGTTTCAAAGCCTGGATTCTGAATTTGATAGACCGCATCTGTAGCTGATAATTCCAAACCATCCCTTGGCGTTTGGTAGACTGTATCCGTAACTGTTGAGCCTATTTCTGCCTTTGGAATAGTTGCTTCCAGGGTTCCGGCTTCGGCTGCGGCCGGGATTCCGGAAGCTGCAAGCTGAAGAACCATCACCCCTGCAATCATCCTGGAAATCCAAGGTTTTCTGCCTTTAACTTTTCTCATTCAAGAGCCTCCTTCAAACCTAATTTCGAGATGCTCTCCTTATACAAGGACGAATAGTTAAGATGATGAAAGGAGAGATACCAAATAAAGCGCTTCCAAATCAAAGGAATGTAAATCTTCTTGATCATTTATTCCCTGAGCCAGATGGCAAGAAGCGCCATAGCGCTTCTGCTACCAAATGGACTGCATATTCCATATTTCCATAGATTTAATAAGCGGTTCTCCATCTCCCCAGATCTCCAGCCCCAAGGCATCCTTACGGCTCGGGTACACACGGGTCGTCAGGCTTTTCAAACCATTGGCATAGGCTTCGACCATGGAGCGGTCCAAATAGATGTGAAGCTTCAAATTTTCCCCCAGCAGCTCCAGCTTACCGCCTTGAACCCCACTGCACTTTTCACCCGGATGCCGTGTCGTTTTTGTCCGGTCTACCCAGAGCTTAGCTTCGTTAAAATCATAATACAGCAGCGTTTCTTCATCTCCATCCGGTGTACACCGGACTTTGATTCCTAGTTGTGTAGTATGGCGGGGCTCCAGTTCCACTTGAATCTCAAGCATGTCACCTCGAACATCTTTTAGCGACAGATTAGCCTCAGCCAAGGAATTGTCACGAATCGATAGACGTTGAGTACCGCGCAGAGACTGGAGCTCCTGAATAGGCTCGATTCCCAGCCGTCCGTCTTCCCTCAAAAAGACACTTAACGGCAAGCCGCCATTATGGGCCCAGCCCGATTGATATTCAAGCTCGGACGTCCGGTCGCCTTGTGCTATGGTAAAAATGATCTTTCTGCCGGTCTTCGGATCTACCATGCCGCTCGGTCCGGTGAAATGGAAATCTCCGACGTCGATCAGTTCCGGCTCTTCTTGATCTGGAAGAAATGAAAGATTGTGTGTATCAAGCTGTCCAATCCAATAGAATACCTCGACATCGGCTCCCATTCCCACGGGACTGACCAATAGAAGATGTTTATGTTGACCCTGTTTGTCGGTACCCAGAGGAAGAAGCACAGGAAGTTCCCAGATAGGCCCAAGATAAGGGTACTTCTGAATATCTGCTTGATAAAATGGTCCTTTGTACGTCCAATTCAGCATATCCTGTGAGGCAAACCCAAGCGCTGCTCCACCTTCGCCTTCGATCCCCGATCCGACCAGCGCAAACCAGCCGTCATCGTCCTTCCAGACAAAAGGATCACGGAAATCTCCGAATGCGCCTATTCCCTGCTTCTGTACAATGAGCGGCTCAGGATGTTTCACCCAATGAACCAGATCCGGGTCTCCATCCTGAGCATAAGTACTCCGCGCAAGCGCAACACTCTGATTCGGTGAAGCACTGTCATTTCCCGCCGTAAAGAACAAGACAGGCAAGCCGTCTGCATCATAAGTCGCGCTCCCCGACCAGATACCGTCCGGTGCCAGCTGATCCTTAGCGGGTGCCAGGGCTACAGGAAGATCACGCCAATGTACCAGATCTTTACTTACCCAATGTCCCCAATGGATATGATAAAAGAACGGCCCCAATGGATTATGCTGATAGAACAAATGATATTGCCCGTCAAAATAGATCGGCGCATGAGGTTCGTTCATCCAATGTGCAGGCGGGCTGACATGGTACTGCGGTCTGTGCTGATCCGTCAGCAGAGGTGTGCGGTCCAGCTTGATCTCGTCATATGGCACGTGCGGATGGACGCCTCCATGTGCAGAGTCCAGCACATGCTGATAGGAAGCGGCCACTTCCTCTGCACTTAAGGCCCGGTTATAAATCTTAAGCTCATCGATGATCCCGCTGAACATCTGAAGGCTGAAGACTCCAGCCAGCATGCTGCTGTGATTATTCTTGCCGATGAGCAGATCCGTGCCAAATGCTTCAGCAAGACGGGAACCGCTCGGCAAATCCGTCGAAGCGATTTCACTGCCGTTCAGATACAGTTTGATTGTGCCAAGGGTTCCATCAAATACAGCATTCACGTATGACCATTCGTTCTTGGGCAATTCATGGCCGTCTGGTGACCAGAGTTCCCTCCAGTCTCCTCCTTCCAGCCCAACCTGGAAGGACCAAGACCCGTGCCGGAACATGCCTAGCAGATAACCTTGCTTGCGCTCCATATGGTGGCGGTTCACAATGGCAGTCAACTTACCTTCATATCCCCAATCATAGAAGCGCGGTGCTACCCATACTCCGATACTTAATGCTGACGTGGATTCCTGATCATGTTGTGTATCTTCTTCATTGACAGAATGGACAATAGAAGTAGAGTAACCGTCGAACAGGAGTCCGTTTCCCGCTACTCCGGGTCTCCACTGCGGACCGGACTGTTCAGTAAACTCCGCTTGATTAAATACGTACTGAATGTCATCCCGGACCTCAGATACGCTCTCCAGAGTACTTGCTCCGGTACCTTCATCAAAGGCCCAGTGCATCACCAATCCTTGATCACCGTTTATGCGGCTCATGCATCATTCCTCCCTTATTTCTATTCTGAGACACCCTCCGGAATTTGGATGGATTTAAGAATATGGATCTGAAGCGAATCCAATACCACTTGCCCTGATTGCGTGCTTAGTTCAACCTTTTCAATTGGAGCATCAGGGAAAATCTGATCCGTCAATGTAACCAAGCCATGATCTGCGTACACTTCAACCGCATTGCGGTCCAGCCAGATCTGTAGCTTGATCTTCCCATTCTTAGATACCCGTCTGGCACCGTGCTTGTTTGCGAATGAAGGATGGAAATCAGTCACACCTGAGTTCGAGCGGTCGATGAATAGCCATTGCTGAACTGGATCATATCCGATAACAATCTCACTCCGCCCAGAAGACTTCAGCCTAATATGAACCTCTGCACCGGAACTGATATCGATATCCGCTTCTATTTCCAGCAGATCTTCATTCATTTTCTGTATAAAAGAGGACGCTGAAGTAACTGTGATTCCCTTCCAGCCCATTGATTCTTTGCGTAGCTGCTCTATTTCCCGGACAGGCATTTGGGACAAAGACACATTCCCGCTTTGCTTCGTCAGTGACAAGACGCGAGGCAGAGTCATGGCACCTCTCCAGGAACCGGTAGGTGTCTCGTTGGCATATTTCCAGTTGCTCATCCACCCGATAATCACACGGCGTCCGTCTTGCTCAGGGATATCCGACCAGGTAACTCCCGCATAATTGTCTCTGCCATAATCCAGCCACAGGATATGATCGGCCGGATTGTCATTAATGAACGTATTTCCGTCGAACTCCCCGATAAAATATTGCGTACGTGATCCTTCGGGACAGCTTGGATGATCTCCGATGCTTATGAGGAGTACCCACTTGGAAAGACCGGTGTCATCAATCGGCAATTCAAACAGATCGGGGCATTCCCAAACACCGTCATGCGAGCCTTCTTCCTTGCCGAATTCTCCTGTCAGCGACCATTCACGCAGATTTTCAGATCCATAAAATTTAGCACGGTCTCCCGCAACAAGTACCATAACCCACCGTTTACTTTGCGGATGCCAGAACACCTTCGGGTCCCGGAAGTCCACTATATTCTCCTCAGCAAGTACAGGATTGCCCGCATATTTTTGCCAGGTTTGACCTTTATCGCTGCTGTAGGCTAAGCTCTGCCGCTGGCGCGGCTGGCCAGTAACTGGACTTGTATCCGCATGGGTAAAGATCGCTATCAATCCATGAGAATCTTCGAACAAGCCGCTGCTATTATTCCAGTCCACTACACAGCAACCGGAGAAAATAGCTCCATGTTCATCCGGGAATAAGGCAATAGGCTCATGCTGCCAGTGAACCAGATCTTCACTTATGGCATGGCCCCAGTGCATCGGACCCCATTTATTGCTATAAGGATGATATTGATAAAAGAGATGATAGCTTCCCTCATAATAGACTAATCCGTTGGGATCATTCGCCCAGTTGGAGGGTGGTGAGAAATGAAACCCCGGTCTGAAGCGCTCATCATTATACTTTTTAGTGGACTCTATCATCCGGTTAATCTCCTCTGTCGTCGGCATGGACCCAAGAGCCCCCTTTCGAGTGGTAACTAACGCTCCGCCTGCGTTGGCAAATGTCAGCATGCTTAGGATCTGCTGGTTGGTCAGATCATGCAACGCACTTCCGGCTTCTAGAATTTTGTACAACAGGCAGCCCAGAAAAGCATCGCCGGCCCCTGTCGTGTCAATGGTCTTGACTTGAAAACCCGGCACATATCCATCCTGACCAGCTAAACGGTAATAGCAGCCTTTTTCCGCCAAAGTGACGACGATTAGTGTAATACCAAATTGTTGCTGGATTTCTAGTGAACCTTGTTCAACATCGCTGGTACCGGTTATGAAGGAAAGCTCGTCTTCCGATATTTTCAGGATATCGGCATAATTCATGCCCCAAATAACATTCTGTCTGGCTTCCTCCTTGCTGTCCCATAACGCAAACCGGAGATTAGGATCGAATGAGAGCAAAATTCCTGTTTCCTTAGCCTTAAGCACTGCCGTCTTTGTTGCCGTACGGGCAGGTTCATGGGTCATGGACAATGAGCCAAAATGTAGAGCCCTGCAGCTTTCAATCCGGTCAAGCGGGACATCCTTCGAGTGTAAGAAGGTATCTGCTCCTGGCTTTCTGAAGAAACTGAATGACCGGTCTCCTTTGTCATCCAGATGGACAAAGGCCAGCGTTGTACTCGCTTCATTTGTAAAAGAAACTTCTGACACATCCACACCGCTGTCTAGCAGGGTATTGTGCAGCAAGGAACCGAATTGATCCTCCCCGACCTTGCTAATGAGTGCAGATTTGGCTCCTAACCGGGATAGCGCAGCGGCCACGTTAGCCGGAGCCCCTCCTGGATTACATTCAAATTGCTCGTTCCCCCCTGCTGTACGACCTGCTGGAGTAAAGTCTATTAAGACTTCTCCGATAGCGATAACATCAAGCACAGCTTCTCCCCACCTATCATCTATTTATTTTTTTAGATTTGCGTTATAGCGATCCAGTCCGGTCTGATAGATCTTCATCAATTCGTTCAGACCCATCTTATCCAGAGTCTTCAGATAGTTGTTCCACCCCTCATCTGCACCGCCATCAACAATAAATCTACCTCTTTGGGTATTTACATATTTAATCAGTTCCGGCTCAATCTTATTGATTTTGTCCAATTCCTCCGGTTCAAAGAAAATACTTGGATAATTTTCCTTTTCCATGTAAGGATCGTAATATTTCTCTAGATCTTTAGCACGCTGCTGGGCCCGTGGCTCCAGATCTACAACTTTCCCCAGATCCTGGATGGTAATAACGCCTGGTCCACCTGCGCCTGGTGCAACTTTTTGACGGAATTCACCTGCAGAGGCTCCCTCAGGAAGCGGCAGATTCACCAATTTTCCGTTTTCGTCTTTCTTGAATACAACATCCAGCGGGCCCCAGTGGATTTGGGCAGCCATGTAAGGTTCGTACTGCTGATCGATCCAACGCATGGTGATTTCCGGATTGCTGTTTTCTTTTGTAATCACAAAAGCCCCGCGGCCCGGACCACCGCCATTAGCACGTCCAATGATTTGATCACCCTTCGGTCCCTTCAGCGGAGACAGCAGAACATAATCCTTACTGCGTTCGGTTCCGACAACCTCTTCAATTTCCCACCAGATATAAGATCCAAGCGTCTCATCCGTTGTTTTACCTTTTGCCAGATACTGTGCTGCATCCTGGGTGAAGGATTCCGGATCAATCAAGCCCTGTTTATACCATTTTTCATGAAAATAATTAAGAGCTTCCTTATATTCAGGCTGAGTTGCGGTAAAAATAACTTTCCCGTCGCGGACGACACGGTGCTCCAGATTATCCGGAAGTCCGAATGCCCCGAAGATCCCGGCAATATCCATACACCACTGCATGTGCATAAAGCTTAATGGGATTTCATCCTGCTTACCATTGCCGTTCGGATCCTTTGTTTTAAAGGCAAGTAGAGCTTCCGTGTATTCATCCAGTGTTTGCGGTACTTTCAGCCCCAGCTTATCTAACCAGGCTTTATTGATAACGTGAAAGAAGGGATTGGTTCCGAGGTTGTTCTCTTCCCATGACGGCAGTCCGTAGATGTGCCCATCTGGCGCTGTAATTGATGATTTGATGTCAGGCCGGCGGTCGAGAAGCGCTTTCAAGTTAGGCGCATATTGATTAATTAAATCTTCCAGAGGAATAATGGTTCCGTCTTTGCCATAATTAATTAGCTCGTAATCGGTAAATCCAGCTCCGTAAAAAGCATCCGGCAAATCTCCACTAGCGAGTAACAAGTTTTTCTTTTCTGTATAATCAGTGTCTGGGATGTTCTCCCAGTTGATCTTAACGTTTGTTTGCGCTTCTAGTCGTTTGAAAATTTCCATTTCCGAATATTCCGGTGCCAATGCAGCCTTCGGAGATACCATTCTTAACGACACTGCTTCTTTAACAATCGGAAGACCGGTTTTGTTGAACTTCGCTTCTTGATCCGGACTTTTAGCCTGATTCTTTGAGCCGTTACCGTTTCCTGAACATCCACTTAACGCAAATGCTCCGGCCAGCACTAGAATCCCCGCACCCTTGAATAAAGATTTCATTGTAAATAACCTCCCTTGAGTTCATCCCACAAGATAATTACACATTGCTCTTTCTTTGCATTTGTCTGAATGCTGCTGTACATCCCCCCCTTCAAGCACCATGTCAAAATCAGCCCTTGATCGAGCCAATCATCACGCCTTTAACAAAGTACTTCTGAAGGAAAGGATACAATATGAGCAGCGGCAGGCTGGATACCATGATGACACCGTATTTGATCAGTTCGGTAACGCGCATCTTCGCTGCATAGGATTCTACATCAAGCATCATGCCAGAGTTGACCTGATTCTGAACAAGAATGTTGCGAAGCACCAGTTGCAGCGGATATTTACTTTCATCGTTCAGATAGATTAGAGCGTCGAAGAAACCATTCCAGAAGCCAACAACATGATACAGCACCATTACAGCCAGGATGGACTTGGATAAAGGCAGGACGATGCTCCAAAAGAATCTTGTATTGGAACATCCATCTATAGATGCCGCTTCCCACATTTCATCCGGTATGGACGACTGAAAAAAGGTCCTCACGATAATTACATTGAATACACCGCCTGCTCCGGGAATCACAAGTGACCAGATCGTATTCAGCATATGAAGATCCTTAATCAGCAAATAGGTTGGAATCAGCCCCCCACTAAAAAACATAGTAATCAGCAGAAACCACATAATTACAGATTTTCCTGCCAGATCTTTACGAGCTAACGGGTAGGCCGCAAATACAGTCACCGCAACTCCAATTAACGTTCCCAGAGTCGCATA
This sequence comes from Paenibacillus sp. P3E, assembly GCF_001909045.1. Taxonomy (NCBI): domain Bacteria; kingdom Bacillati; phylum Bacillota; class Bacilli; order Caryophanales; family Paenibacillaceae; genus Paenibacillus; species Paenibacillus sp. P3E. Next base: position 115,142 of record NZ_LVWH01000176.1, read on the forward strand.
TAAAATTGAATTGGCATAACCTATCCATATGGACGAATCACTGAAAATCCGCTCATACCCATCCAGCGTGAAGCCCTTAGGAAACAACCAAACTTCACCTGAGTAGATATAATTAGGATCACTGAATGATGCAATCAGTACAAAGTACAACGGAAATAATACGAGCAGCATAATTACGGTCAACAAAAGATAGTTGATGATGTCAAACCATGCGTCTCCTCTGCTCTTTCTCTTCAATAATTGCTTCAATATGAACTCCTCCTTACCAAAGACTGGTCTCTGTCATCTTTTTGGCGATCCGGTTTACGGTAAAAATCAGGATAATATTAATAAATGAATTAAACAGGCCAACTGCCGTAGAAAAGCTGTACTGAGCCTTCTGAATCCCCATTTCATACACATAAGTTGGAATAATATTGGAGGTGGCATAATTTAAATCACTCTGCATAAGGAACGCTTTTTCAAAGCCGATGCTCATAATGTTGCCGAGTGCCAGAATCAGCAGGATAACGATCGTAGGCAAGATGCTTGGAATGTCCACAAACCATACACGCTTCCATTTACTCGCTCCATCCATAATTGCAGCTTCATGCAGTTCGGGATTGACCCCCGCAAGAGCAGCAAGGTAGATAATGGTGGCAAAGCCTGTCTCCTGCCAAATCCCTGACAATATATACAGAGGACGGAACCAACCTGCATCAGCCAGAAACAGAATGGGATCTCCTCCGAACAAGGTGATGACGTGATTCACGATTCCGCTGTTTGGAGACAAAAACACATTGAGCATACCGACGAGTACAACGGTAGAGATAAAGTGCGGTGCATAGATCACGGTCTGCACAAATTTTTTGTAGGACTTGCCCAGCATTTGGTTCAGCATAATTGCGATGATGATAGGAGCCGGGAAGCCAAACAAAAGTGACAGAAAACTGAGTGTAAGCGTGTTCGTGATGATCGTCCAGAAGTTATAGGAATTAAAAAAATCTACAAAGTGCTGGAATCCTACCCATTCACTCCCCCAGATCCCCTGGCTTGGTGAAAAGTCCTTAAACGCAATCTGCACACCGTACATTGGATAATACTTAAATACGAGATAAAGAATAATGATCGGCAGCAAAAACAGATACAGTTCATAGTCGCGTTTAACTCGACTCCATCGATTACGATTTGGTTTGATCAAAGAATGATCCGTCCCGCTGGTTCTTGAATTCACCCTTAAACTCCCTTTCATGTAAAAGTAATCATTCATTTGAAACGTTTCCAAAATAGTATTGAAACGTTTCCAATTTAAAAAAGAAAAACGTCAGATCGTACATCCAAATCGATGAGCTGATGTTTTTCCGATCCAAGAAGATCAGGTAGTTTCACCTTTCTTGAATATAACGGGGATACGATACACTTGCTGATCCAAGGTAATATTTTCGATCTTGCTAAAGAGTAATCTGATTGTCATGCGTGCCATTTCTTCCACTGGCTGTCTGATCGTTGATAGTATAGGATGAAAATAAGGATTATCCTGAATCCCGTCGTAACCGATGACCTTTACATCTTCAGGAACACGTATACCCTGCCTGCGTGCTCTTTCTATATAGTTGGCGGCTAACATATCAGTAATAGCGAAAATACCATCCACATCAGAATGCTTATCTAAGAACTCATTAAAATAGGCATTGTCGTCCACAATGGGGTCCGGTTTCTCATAGATCACATAATCGACTCCCAAGGCTTGTGCCTCATGAATGAATCCTTTTTTCCGGTTCATGGTTTCACTGAAAACAGAAGTAACACTCCCAATAAAAGCTGGTTTCCGCGACCCTGCATTCACCAGTTCCCTTAAAGCTAATCGTCCTCCCTCGTAATTATCCGAAGTGACGCAAGTGATTTTCTTGTTGAAGTGTCTGTCGATACTTACAATCGGAATGTCGTTGCTAATATTATTCTCGATATCGTTGTAAGTTATGCCCACAATACCAGCCACTTTATTTTGCCGCAGCATATCCAGATAATACAATTCCTTCTCAGGCTTTCCGCCGCTGTTACACAGCATAAGCTTAAAGCCTTCCCGATCCAATTCATCCTCAATGTAATAAGCCAATTCAGAAAAGAACGGATTCCAGATACTTGGAAGCAACAAAGCAACCATCTTGGATTTCTGCATCTTAAAGTTTCGAGCGACTTCATTAGGGAAATAATTCAGTTCTTGTATCGCTTCCTCTACTTTTCTGCGTGTATTAGGTTTCACAGCGCCAGAGTTGTTAATGACTCTGGACACGGTTCCTACAGCAACACCAGCTAAGTTGGCTACATCTTTAATGCTTGTCATTGAACACCCCCGAACTCTCTTATGGAAATTATAATATCACCAAAGTGGAAACGTTTCAATAGTTAATTTGGAAACGTTTCAATACTATAATTCTCACCAGAACTTTCCCCTTCGGATTCGTGGAAGGGACGCCATAGGTACGGGAATCCGCATCTACCAGAAAGGCTTAAACAAGCTGCCATGTGATCCTTGTCAGCCAGCAGCAACATATACTAATCTGTTCCTGCCGCCAATGCCCGGGAGGCATCAATAATGTATTTTAAGTATAGAACCTTTAATCCAGCTCCCGGACATTCGCTTAAATATTGCAAGATGGTCTTCACATCATCAACCGCATTTAATTATTTAGTTCACATATGCCATCAGACGTTTAATCATGACTGCAGCCTGTGCCCGATCTCCTGAATCCTTTGCCGCAAAATGGTCGCGGGTTAATCCCTTCATAAGTCCTGAAGCAACCGCTACATTGACACTGTCCATTGCCCAGGTACTAATAGATGAAGCGTCCGCGAACTGATTCAGAACATTCTTTACCGCTGCCGGTTTCTGACCAGCAAGTGCCGCAGCGCGAACGATCAGCACTGCCATTTGCTCACGCGTAATCTGTGTGTCCGGCTGGAAGGTACCGTCCGAATAACCTGTAATCAAACCAGCTTGAGCAGCGGTTCTAATCGGCTCCGCATACCACTTTGTTTCCGGAACATCTGTAAATTGGACGGGTGTACTTGAAGCGCTTAGACCCAGTGCTCTGGTAATAATCACTGTAAATTCAGCACGTGTCGTTAAACGGCCGGGGGCGAACTGCCGGCCGCCATCACCCTTGACCAGCAATTTATCCGCTAATAATTCAATATCCTCCTTAGCCCAATGGCCGCTGAGATCGGAAAATTCCGTAAAGGTATACAGGTTAGCCGGAAGTTCGTCGAGTGTGACAACATAGTCGCTCTGATATACTTTCTTCAAGTGTTCAGCAGCGTTTGTAGTGCCATCCTTGATGAAATCGCCTGTCCAAGTGCTGAAGAAGCTCCAGTACGCACCATAAGCCTGCAGCATATCCGGATCGGGTATCGGCCCGTTTTCCGCCAATCCGATTAGCTTCTTATTATTCACCAAAGAGCTTAGTCCCTCATACTTTGCAATGCTGGGGTTGTAATCACCTGCCGGGTTATACGTATCCACACTGGCAATATCCACGACATCGTCTCCCGGATACCACTCCGGTTTCTCGGAATTCCATACCCAGATCAGATTGTTCAGATGGTGATAATGGGTTAGCCGGTCAACCATCAGCTTCCATAACCGCTTCGCCGGCTCCGGTCCCTTCGCTCCCCACCAGAACCATCCACCCTCTGCCTCATGCAGTGGCCGCCATAACACGGGAACACCCGCATCCTGCAGACGTTTCAGCTGGAGTGCGATATTATCAATGTCCCTGATAAGCAGGCTGTAGTCCTCAGAATCCGGGTGATCGAGCGCATATTCCACATCAAAGGTTGTATGCTCAGTGTAGAAGCCCCTCCACCATTCATTGCCGGGCTCATTCCCACCAATCCCCTTGGGGGCATTCCAATGCCAGCACAGAGCTACAATACCGCCGCGTTTGTACCAATCAATCATTTTTTCGACCTCAGTTGAAGTGGCGCCATTGTCGACACGGGAAGTGGAGTAATCCATTAAATCCGTGGACATTATCGCCGGAAATCTGCCGGTCTGCTGTCCGATCCATTCGGCATCCTCCAATGTTTGCTGACCCGATATGATTTTATGGCTATACTGGCTTGCCAAATAATTCATCAGCGCCTTGGCTTCAGAGGTCGCTTCCGGGTTAATTAGTTTGCCCGTCACGGCATTGCCTTCCGCTTTATCGGCAGCCGTCAATTTGACATAATCAATATTGTACCAGCCCCAGTTCGCTGAGAACTCGATCGTGTTATCGCCTTCCTTCAGCAATGCTTTTCCGGGGGAAATTTCGCTGAAACCTGTCTGCTCCGGCAGAGAAATTTCCGAAGTTTGCCCGTTCACAATCATACTGGTTTTCTTCTCACCGTTTGGAGCACTGTAGCCTATTAGAAGGTTATACATTCCTGCCGAGGGTGCCTTGTAAGTAAAGCTAAGTGAACCTGATTGCTGGAATGCCGCATAACTTTGGCCGGAATACCCTTTACCTTGGGTTTCTATTGAAACGCCGCCGCTCATCACACCTTCCTCCGCTTCCAGCATGCCCCCTGCCTGAGATGCCCTGGCCGCTTCCAGCTTCAGATATTCAAGGCCATAATACCCCCAGCCCCGGTTGACCTTGATGGTATTCTTACCGGCATTTAACATCACTTTGCTAACCATTTTTTCAGCCCTAACCATACCTGCTGCAGGTGCATCCAGCGTTAACTCACCAGTACCACCCCCATTAATTTGAATGCTCGTCGCTTTCCCGCCATAGCCTTCAGGAATATAGTAGCCTATACTCATTTTGTACAATCCCGCCTCTGTAACCTCTACAGTAAAGGTTGCACTTCCGGCCTGCTCCGTAGAGGACGCATCTTCAGCGAAAAAGAATGAGAGGTACCCTTCGCCATTATAAAGCCGATCCTGATCTTCAAAGACATTTCCGCGCTTCTCGATGCCATAGCCATCTAATACTGCATCTGCATAAGTAAGTTTGATAACGCCTGGTTGGCTGTCCGACTCTGCAGCGGAAGCTGCGGCCTCCGAACGATTCGCACCTGAATATACCAGTAAAGAGAAGACCAAACTAAAACATAATAAGCCTAATAGTAATCTCTTAATCTCCAGCCTCATTAACGTACCTCCTTGAATATCTTTGATAGCAATAGGATTCCACCACAAATTAAAGCGCTTACATATATGGCAATAAATTTAGCCGTTGCCGCTGGCGGAACAGTCTATCTCTATCACTCATCATAGCAATGGGCCCGTTTCCCTCGCACAGACGTTGGAAACGGGCCCGGATGAGCAACTAGATTACTTTGAAGACCACAATTTAATACGGTCCTGGACATGCTTGGTATAGGCTTCTTCCATCTCTTTCACTCCGGCCTTATCCAGATCTTCCATGTAGGCGTCCCAGATCTTGTCGAATTGCTCCGGCTTAGCCATCACTGCTTCCGGAATTCGTTTCCAGGTAATATCCTTCATTTTGGCTCCAAGAATCACAGCAGGATCGTCGCTGGCAAGTGACATCGTATAAGCCGCACCATACGCTCTTGGCTCGAATTCCTCTTCTGACGGGAAGAGTTCCTTCCAATGATCCACACCGTATGCCTTCAGTACTTCCTTTTCCGGTTCACTATAGCTCGCCGTCAGCTGTTCCGGAAAACTCCGGGTGAAATAGTTTCCGGTTGAATCTTTAATCCCGTCCCCGTAATGAACCATCATATTCCAGTAAAGTCCGACACCCGATTCTTTTTGGAAAGCGGCGTTATCATTATCCATACGTTGCTGCACTGCCGGAATAACCTCACGTTTACCGTTTTCCATCGTATAATGCTTCCCTTCGATTCCCCAGTTATTGAGAATTTGACCCTCTTCCGAGGCCAAAAAGTCAAGGAACTGAATGGCACGTACCGGGTCCTTACACTTGCTGGAAATCGAGATCCCATACCCTCCGTCGAAGCCGGCCGGCCAGAAGCTGGTATCCTTGTACTCTTTACTCAAGGTAACCGGATAATGACCATAAGTCTGACCAAACTTACCTGCCGCCTTTAATGCATTCTGTGCATCCCCGTAATCCCATTCCGGATCCGCCAGCCCGAGAACACGGCCCGAAGCCACTTTAGCTTTAAACTGGTCGGTTTTCTGCACGAAGCTTTCCGGATCCAGCAGACCGATGTCGTTCATATGATTCAACCAGCGGAAATATTCCTTTTCCTCCGGACGGCGGAAATGATAAGTTGCCTGGTGCGTTTCCTGATCGATGTAATATTCGCCGTCGTCCGGTCCCCCGGTTGTCTGGAATCCCGAGTTGGTAACCTGATACATATGCCAATCGTCCCCGTTTAGTGAGAGCCCGATATTTTTATTTCCGTTCTCGTCCGTCGGGTGTTTATCGATGTAATCCTGAATAACCTTTTCGTAATCCTTCACTGTTTTTATTTCCGGATAACCGGCCTCTTTAACTACACGATGCTGGAGTTCAAATCCGCCGTCGGCTTTCATTTTCTTCTCATCCACTGCTGACCAGGTTGGTATGGCATAAATCGCCTCATCATCCAGGCTGTACTTGGTCCGTACAAGCTTATCTCCTAACATTTTTTTGATATTCGGAGCATACTTGTCGATTAAATCTGTCAGATCGATGACCGCACCGGCGTCTACAAGCTTGCCGACATCTGCCTTTGCAGCTAACAGATCAGGATAGTTGCCTGTTGCGGCAATCAGTGAGATCTTCTGTACCGGATCACCGACAGCAAACTCTGCATCCAGGGTTACACCCGTCTTCTCCGTAATAATCTTGCCGACTTCATCCTTCATGTTATTCCAATTCGTGCTGCCGTCCTCCGAAAAATAGGTTAGCGTGATTGGCTTTACATCTGTCCCGGACGAAGAATCTTCCGCGTTGCTGCCCTCTCCGGCAGTAGAGCCATTATTCCCGCTGCATCCCGCAAGTGTCGACGCTATAGTCAGCGCCACCAAGGAAGAGACAACAAACTTCTTTTTTTCCGGCTTCATGAAGCAACCCCCTAATTTTATGAATTCGATCATACTTCGTATGAGACAGGCCTTAGCCTGGACACACCACAGCTGAGAGGTACTAACTCTTTACCGCACCGAGCGTCATACCTTTGACAAAGTATTTTTGTAAAAACGGATACACAATCAAAATCGGAACTGTAACCACAATAGTAATCGCCATTTTCACCGACTCCGGTGAGACCTGTGACATCCGCTCAGCCATGTTAGCAGTGTCTTGGGAATTAGTTGCACTTGTAGTCGTACTCTGTAGAATTTTCATCAATTCATATTGCAGCGTGGTCAAGGACTCATTACTGCCGTTAAACAGATACGTATCGAACCATGAGTTCCACTGGCCTACCGCAAGAAACAGGGCCACGGTCGCCAATGCCGGCTTGCACAGCGGCAGAATAACGCGCCAATATATCGTGAAATCGTTAGCCCCGTCCAGCTTAGCGGATTCCTGCAATGCAAACGGCAAACCGTCGATGAACGAGCGGATGACGAAGACATTAAACGCGCTTACAAGACCAGGCAGAATATAAACAGCGAAAGTATCAATCATGTGAAGATCTCTCATCAGAATAAATCCCGGAATCAGCCCGCCTGAGACATACATCGTGACAGCAAGAAACATGGAGACAAATCTTCTTGCCTGAAAATCGCTCCTCGCCAGCGTAAAGGCCAGCATTGAGCCGCTGATTAGGCCTGCTATTGTACCAATAACCGTCCGCAAAACTGATATTTTAAAACCGGTAATCAGACTTCCATAAGTAAAAATCAGACTGAAATTCTCCAGCGTAAACTGTCTCGGCCAAACGGTGATACCTCCCCGGACCGTATCCACCGAATCGTTAAGTGAGATGGCCAGCACGTTTAAGAACGGATAAATCGTCAGAACAGTTACAACAATCATGGATACATAAACAATGATTTCAAGAAACCGGTCATGTGCTGATTTCGCCTGACGGCTTTGTTTTAACCTGCCGACCTGCGTATTGCTGTTGACAACCCCCATGTCACCCTTCCTCCCTACATAATGCTTTCATTCGTAAAGCGCTTGAATACTCCGTTGGCCGCAAATAACAGCATCAGGCTAATCACAGAATTGAAGATGTTGATTGCTGTTCCGAAGGAGTACCTTCCCATGGCCAGACCATAATTAAGCGCATATAAATCAAGCACTTCAGAGTAATCGATGACCAGGTGATTCCCCAGCAAAAACTGTTTCTCAAATCCCGTTCCGAGCAAATGTCCGATGGACATAATCAGCAGGACTATAATCGTCGGCCGGATCCCCGGCAGCGTAATATGCCACATTTGTCTAAGACGGCTCGCACCGTCTACCCTTGCAGCTTCATATAATTCGGGGCCAATGCCGGATATGGCAGCGAGATAAATAATCGCATTCCAGCCTGTTTCCTTCCAAATATCCGCGCCGGTGACAATCCCCCAGAACAGGTGGCCTTGTGCCATGAATTGAACCGGCTGATCCACAATATTCAGGCCAAGGAGGATATCATTGATTACTCCGCCATCCGTAGAGAGCATCTTACTGACAATCCCTGCAGCCACGACCCAAGAGACAAAATGCGGAAGATAGGATACAGTCTGCACGAACCGTTTCATACTCTGCACACGTACTTCATTAAGAAGCAGGGCAAAGATGACCGGTACGATGAACCCGGCGATCAGTCCCATAAAGCTCATTGCCAGCGTATTTCGCAGCACTTGATAGAAGTGCTCATCCCGGAACAATGTTCGGAAGTGCTCAAAGCCTACCCACTTTTGATCAAAAAAACCGATTCCCGGCTTATATTTCTGGAAGGCCATTGTCCAGCCCCATAAGGGTAAATACTGAAAGACAAAGACCCACAGCACAAAGGGTATAGACATGTAATACAGGTATTTCTGATTCTTCAGTTGCTTCCACGCACTCTTCCTTCTTTTTTTGTATGCGTTTTCCGTTCCTAGTGTTATCGTTTTCATAGTTCCTCCCCTCTCTTGTTTATCATCATAATTCAGAGGAGAGGTGTATCCCATACTACGGATTTCGGGAAAAATCATACACAAACTATGGATTTTTATATTCGGACGGAGAACGGCCCTCGTATTTTTTGAATTTGCTGAAAAAGTAATTCACGCTCGCGTATCCGATCAGCTCAGCCACTTCATAGACTTTCATTCCCTGGGCCAGCAGCTCTTTGGCTTTTTGGATCCGGACTTTGTCCAGGTAGGTATTAAAGTACTCTCCGGTCTTACTCCTGAACAATTGCCCCAGATACGGTGTGCTGTAGTTCAGCAGGCCCGCCAGTGTTGATAGCCTTAAGTCTTCTGCATAATGTCTTTGAATAAAGTCGATCATTTGCTTAATCTCCTGTTCTTTGCCTTTCGGCCCGGAGTCCTCCATAAACTCCAACAGGAAATGATGGGTCTCTTCCAGAAGATCCAGTAGATAATCATACTGATAAATCCCGTTTAAGAAGCGTGAAACGGACTCCATTTCTTTGGATTCTATCCGGGAGGAGGCTGCGAGCCTATGAATAATCGCGTTTGTCAGGAAGAAGAAGGATTGCCTGACCGACTTCTCCTCTTGTTCCTGTCTGTAAAATAAAGCAGCAGCCTCCTTGAGAAGCAGCATCACCATGGATTTATTACCTGCATCCAAGCTGTAATACAAGCGGAATATTAAATCATCCAGCACCTTTTCATCAGCATCACTGTTCAGACAGGGAAACTCGGGAGAAGACAACAGAATAAGGCCTGGCTCCAGGAGCCGGTCATTAAAGCTAAAAAAGGCTTGTTTAACCGCTTGCCTTGCATTCACATAAGCGTTGTAAATATGCTCGGGTTCAGTAACAGTTCCTCCGGTCGCAGCAATAAAACGGGTATCGCCAGCGATGCACCGGATCTCATCGTATAGCTGATCACGCCGCTGCCTTCCGTGTAAGGGCGCGTTGAGCAGGAGAATGATATACGGGGAGCTTTCAGTCACGATCCCCATATTCCGCTCCTCCATCCCTTGCTTCAGTCCTGCAGACAGCTGGCTTAAGGATTCCGAACGGTCGGCTTCAGATACACGGGGAGATATGACTACGATCTCGTAGTGGCTCCATAATAAACCCGTTTGTCTGATCATGCTTCGCAGCGTGGCCGGATCTTCATTCTTCTCCGGGTTGAGCAGCTTTTGCAGACACAGCTCCGGGTTATTCACCTGCGTCCTATTCCAGTCCCTCCGCAAACGTTCTTTCTCGATCTGCCCGCGTACAAGCTTGAGCGTAGCTGTCATTTCTGCGATATTGACTGGTTTAACGAGATATCCCGCTACACCGTACTTGATCGCTTGTTTGGCATATTCGAAGTCGGCATATCCGCTAAGAATGATGCACTGCATCTGATGATCCGCCGACCGCAAGTGCTGAATAAGCTGAAGGCCGTCCATAACGGGCATCCGAATGTCTGCGATTAATAGTTCAGGCTCTTCATCCTCGATGATCTTCAATGCATCTCTGCCATTGCCTGCGGTGGCGGCGATAGTGAAACCAAGGCTTTCCCATGCAATCAGTGTCTGGAGTCCCTGTCTCAGCTTCGGTTCATCGTCCACAATAACAACCTTAATCATTATCTACGCCTCCAGGAATAAAGAATGTAATCGTGGTGCCGGTTTCCGGTTGACTTTCGATACTTAAAGCACTGGATTCCCCATACATCAGAACGAGCCGGTCGTTTACATTTCGCATACCAATCCGCTCACTCTCTTGTTCATGAACGTCTTCTGCAAGCTCCGCCCGAATCCCGGCCAGCCGTTCTGGCGGGAAGCCAGCACCGTTATCAAATACTTTAATTAAAGCTCCGTCCGGTATTTTCTTCACTTCAACAGTAATGACAGCTCCTTCTTCACGGTTATCCAAGCCATGTAGAATAGAATTCTCTACCAGGGGCTGAATAATTAACGGAGGAACCGGCAGCTCCTGCAGGACCGGATCAACCGTTAGGTGATATTCCAAGCGGTCTTCATACCGGAACTTCTGCATATCGAGATAACAGCGTACGCGCTCGATTTCTTCCCGAAGGGGAATATTGCCGCTCCCAGCCTCCAGGCTGCTCCGCAGCAGGGTACTCAGCAGCCAAACAGCCTCCGCGATATCGTCCTGCCTGCGGATATGGGCTTCCATCCGTATGGATTCCAGGGAGTTAAAGAGAAAATGCGGATGAATCTGACTGGCCAGCATTTTGAACTTGATCTCGCTTTGTCTCTGCTCGATAAGATTCTTCTGGGCATTTGTTTCCTGAACTTCCTGGACCAGATCATGTACGCTTCTAAGAAGCGTATTGAATTGCTTGGACAACAGGCCGACTTCATCTTTACCGTCAATATGGATATACGTTTCCCAAGATCCCGAACCCACTTTGGCCATATGCTTGCTTAAACGAAGCATTCTCCGGGACAACAGTGTAGCAGAAGCATAGATAAGCAGGACAGCAAACAACAGGCTGACCATGATCACAACTGCACCCAGCAGAATAACCTGATCGGCTTCACGGGTAATCCCGGCAACGGTAATGATAGAGATCACGCGCAGCCCGTTCCAGCTGTTCGGCGGATTCAGATCCGCTATAACCACCTTGGAGTCTTTCCCTTTAACGACCGTGTTATAGCTTCCCTCCTGATTTAAAAGGATCTGTTCATCAACCTTGATGTCCGACAGATTCATCCCGGTCAGTTCCGCTTCATTAGATCCGACAATCCGGTTTCGGCTATCCACAATCAAGGTAGTAAATGATTCCTGATCCAGAATCGAGCTTAATTGCTGCTGATCCACATTAATGACCAATACTCCCTTTTTACCTATGGCATCCACGGGGAAAGAGCGAATGAGACTGATAGATTCTGTATCACTCTGTTCATTCTTAATGAGATTCCAACCGGCCAGTCCCTTCTGATCGATGGCTTCCTTATACCATGTTTGGTCCATAATGCTTTTGCCCGGCTGTATAAATTCCCAGTTATTCAGTGCAGTCGGGTTTTCGACATATACCCGGATGCCGGATATCTCCTTGTACAACTGGATATAATCGCGAATATCCGTATATTCACGGTAAGCCTGAATAACTTCACCGTAATTGGCATACTCCCGCGAGGCTACCTTCTTCATCCGGTTATCCACGGATAGACGGTAGGAAATGTCCAGCGGTACCTTAATCAGTTCCTCCGTACGCTTGCGAACGCGATCTACATTATCCGATACTTGCATAAAGGCATTATTAATTACGATCTCCCTGAGCTTTCCGGTTAAATAAAGTCCGGATAACAGCAAAGGAAGTATAGCCGCTGAAATAAAGGTAAACGCTAGTTTTTTCTTCATTCTCATATCATTCATCATGCGGATAAAATACATGGTTAACCCTCCCAGGCCAATGTTAACCGCTACATACCAAATACCCCTATTCATACAGAAAGGGGTATTGATTGGTTGAAGATATTTCTTCTGCGATTGGCTAATCCTATAAATCAAGCAATAGTTGGCTTTATTGCCCTAACTCTGAACCATCCGCTTTCATAATCCTTTTGTTCATAAACAATCGGTAGTCCAATCTGCATCAGCCTGTCTCCGCCATAGTTGTACTGTTCATCACTGTGCCCCGGACGAATCTCATATTCCAATTCCGGATGAAGGCCGGCAAGACGCAAAAATCTCTGAGGCGCGTTTGGCACGGCCATCACCTGAAAGTAGTAAACCAGTGCTTCTTCTTTATTGCCGGAAACAAACATCCAAGCTGACTCGTTGCCTTCGAACGGGCTCTTTAGACGGTACAAGTCCCCACTCTGTACCAATCCGCGTATCTCCTTATAGGTTACGATTTGGCGCTTGACCGTCACTTTGTCCTCTTCAGTGAATTTCGTCAAATCAAGCTCATAACCAAAGTTTCCAGACATTGCGACATCACCCCGAAAATCAAGAGGGGTTATTCTCCCAACCTGATGATTCGGCACAGCGGATACATGCGCTCCAATTGCACTTACGGGATACACAAGGCTGGTACCATATTGAATCTTTAGCCGTTCTACCGCATCGGTATTGTCACTGGTCCAGGTTTGCGGCATGTAGTATAACATCCCAGGATCAAACCTCCCGCCCCCACTGGAGCAGCTTTCGAACAGAATATGCGGAAATGAGGCAGTAATACGCTCTAACAGCTCGTATAACCCTAGAACATAACGATGAGCAGTCTCGGATTGACGTTCCGGCGGCAGGCCAGCCGAGCCAATTTCCGTCAGACACCGATTCATATCCCATTTCACATAAGCGACAGGCACACTTGAGAAAATAGCGGAAAGTGAGTCATAAATATAATCACGTACATCTTGGCGGGTGTAATCCAAAACGAGTTGCCATCTGGCTTCACTGCGTCTGCGCTCTGGAACATGAAGGCACCAGTCCGGGTGTTTCCGGTACAGCTCGCTGTCCGGCGAGATCATCTCTGGCTCAACCCATAGCCCAAATTCAAGGCCCAACTGGTTGATGCGCTCCGCCACATCGGCAAGACCGCCTGGCAGCTTCCGACGATCCTCGTACCAATCGCCAAGCGACGAATTGTCAGAATCCCGTTTTCCGAACCAGCCGTCATCCAGCACAAAAAGCTCGATCCCCAGCTTGGCGCCTTCTTCTGCTATTGATATCAGCTTCTCAGCATTGAAGTCAAAATAGGTAGCTTCCCAGTTATTGACCAATATCGGACGTTCTTCGTCCCGGTATCTCCCCCGGCACAAGCGGGTCCGGTACAACCGGTGATACGTCCGTGACATTTCTCCCAATCCTTGTCCGGAGTATACCATAACAGTCTCCGGAGTCTGGAAACTCTCCCCGGGACTTAACAGCCAAGTAAAGTCAAAGGAATTTATACCGATGCTAAAACGGGTAGAGCCGAACGAATCCACTTCCGCCACTGCTTCAAAGCCACCACTATAGACAAGGCTAAAACCAAAAGCCTCCCCCTGGTATTCGTTCGTTTCCGAAGTGACTAGCGCAGCAAATGGATTCATTTGGTGGCTGCTCATGCCCCTTTTACTATCGATTCGGGTCTCCCCTTGATGAAGACCTTTGCGGGTGATATTACCTTCCCGAGCCCATGCACCTGAAAGATAAGTGATCTCAAAATCGCGGTTACCCGGAAAATCGACACTGGCACTCAAGGCACGGCGAAGCCGTAACTTCTTGTCTCCCTTATTGGATAGACGGGCCGAGCGGACAATGACGTTACGGTCTGCGTAGATACAGTAACTCAGCACAACTATTAGACCCGAATAAGCATCCTTTAGTTCCACTTCCAATGTATCCGCTTCAGTCTCATCCTCTGTATAAACAGCCGGCAGTCCGGTTAAGGACGGTTTGCCTTTTATTTGCTTGTACCCCATATATTTAAGCTCTGTGATGCGTGTTCCATCCTCAAGTTCAACCTGGTATACCGGATTCCGGAAATCTCCGCTCCCATATTGCGGGTATTCTTGCGGCAGCCGGTCTAATCCGGCATTTACCGGGGTATGAAGCATCAGTTCAGTCATAGATTCCCGGTGTATCAGCCTGCTTCCCCAATAGACATGTACTGGATACCCGTTAACGATCTGAAAAATATAACTCATGCCGGACGACTGCAGATGAAACAGCCCTTCCTGCTCTTGTACGAATATGCCCATTGAAAATCCCCTTCTTTCTAGTTCATGCTATTAAGAGTTTATTGCTTCCAACTATTAATACATGGCTTAATACTTGATAAGCTTATATAATATAGCAGTCAGTTCTATAGAAATAATATATAAAATAAGCCATCTAGTACATGGCTTGGTACTCACTAAATATATAATAATGCTAGATTATTATACCCAGGAGGCTTACTGTGCTCGAGTATTTGCCACGTAGTAAACAACACACAGAATTGCATACTACTCAATTCGGTATTGAGGAATGTATACCGGGTCACTTTTTTGGGCCGGCGGTGAGAAGTCATTATCTACTCCATTATGTATTAAGCGGACAAGGGATTTTTGAAGTCGAGGGAAAGAGGTATTCCTTAAAGAAGGGACAGGGGTTCTTAATTTTTCCGGATATTATTACTTATTATCAAGCCGATACAGCAGATCCCTGGACTTATTGCTGGGTTGGCTTTAACGGAACCTCGGCGGAGCTGCTCCTCAAGCAAGCCGGGCTAACCAAAGCATCTCCAATCATTCACTATGATAGAGATGATATGATTTACCAGTACTTGCAGTTGATGAACGAATCAAGAGTATTCCATAAAGCCCGGGAAACCAGGCTGACAGGGTTACTATATTTATTGTTATCGCAGCTGGTGGAGTACGGCCCGGTGGCATCCCCTGAAGTTAAAGAGACCCGGGCAGAAATCTACGTTGAACAGGTAAAAGATTTTATCGAAATGAATTATCCTCAGAGCATTACTATTGAGGACATTGCCCAATATATCGGACTTAACCGAAGCTATTTGTGCTCATTATTTAAGGAGCGAATGTCGGTCAGCATTCAAAACTACTTAATTCATTATAGAATTAACAAAGCCTGTGAAATGATGGGGAATGCGGAACTTTCGATCGCTGATATTTCCCGATCCGTAGGCTATAATGATCCACTGCTCTTCTCCAAAATGTTCAAAAAGGTAAAAGGCTCTTCCCCTAAAAATTACCGGACGGAGATCCAGGCTCAAATGCAGGACGACACTCAAGAATCCATTATCCAGATTGAAGAGGAGCATTTATTTTATAGTTACATGCCAAGCTCAAATTAGCACGCACCAGTAATGAAACAACTTGCCTTAGTCTTAACGGTGCATGCACATTTGGACTTATCTGTATTGAATGGTCAATTTCATTGGTATTTCCCACTTCAGTTATATCGTTTGGATAACATATTTCGGGTACATGTTTATGCAAATCTACGTTAATATCATTATTTTTTAAGGTGATTTGGTGGGATATCTTCTTCGAGATCCATTGGCAAGCAAAGTTGGTCCATGGTATATTGAATGTACAAAAGAAACCTCTCCTTATGAAATGGTTGGTCGCACTTCCATTTTACCAAAAGAGTGGTTTCTTTTTTGCGTTTTTATAAATATTGTAGTATGTTTCCCGCTTAAACAGCGGAGAGGACGGACTGATTGTGGAAAAGCGGTAGCGTTCGCCTTTGTGTCCGGATTTTCACCGCTAAGGGGAATTAAAAAAATCTGGACACAAGAGCGATTGGAACAACGGTCCGTTCGCGGAGCGTCCTCACGGAGCACAACGTTTGTCCGACTCCAAAAACAAGGGATGTCCCAAGTAGCCATTTCATGGCTTTTGGGACATCCCCTTTCGTCTATAACTCTTAAATCATTTCTCACATCAATTTCGTTGCATGATTCCAGCCAATGAGGTAGCATAATTTAGACATTCTTCGCTCTTGCACAACCGAAGAATTATTCTTTTTAAGGAGAGTGGCAACGATACCTACGATATTGGTTGCTGACGACGATGCGAACATTCGCAAACTCATCTGTTTATTTTTGCACAAAGACGGATTTGCAACGATAAACGCCGCAGACGGAAAGGAAGCACTGGCCATCTATACCTCCACGCCAGTCGATTTGGTCATTCTTGATATTATGATGCCGGTCATGGACGGTTGGGCATTATGCGAGGAACTTCGAAGAGCCAATCCTGATCTTCCGTTACTAATGTTGACGGCAAGAAGCGAAACCTGGGAGAAAGTACAAGCATTCCAGCTCGGGACAGATGACTATTTGACGAAGCCATTCGATCCGCTTGAGTTGATGGCTCGCGTCAAGGCACTGTTGAAAAGATACCGTATAGGTTTAACGCAGACCATCCAGTTAGGCAACGTCATTCTGAACCGGCAGACTTATAAAGTCATGAGAGGTACAGAGTCGTTCACCTTGCCGCTTAAGGAGTTCGAATTATTGTATAAACTTGCTGGATTACCGGGACAAGTCTATACGCGGGAGCAATTAATCGATCAAGTTTGGGGGATTAATTATACTGGCGATGATCGAACGATAGACGTGCATATTAAACGCCTACGCGAACGTTTCGCGGCTATCTCCGATTTTCGTATCGAAACGGTGCGCGGACTTGGCTACCGGCTTGAGGTGCAGGAGTGATGAGTTCCTTATATACACGCGTAGTCCTGACCTTTCTGGTCTCCGTGATCGGGGGCACAATCATTGCTTTTTTTGCTGCAACCTGGATATTTCAAGATAAATTAAACGAAAACCTGCAACTCACCTTGCTTGACTTTGGCCAGGATATCGTCCGCATCTACGAGACATTGCCGTTACCTGAAGCAGAAATATTTATAAGTGAAATGAAGCAACTCAATTCCTACCACATTCGAATCTATAAAGCAACGGATCAATTCCAATCCTTCGGAGAACTTAAAGGACAATATCCTTTCCCGGTGACTACGGAACAAGTGAAGAAAGTGCTGGAGGGGGGAAAGGTCCAAGTCAATGGGATTGATACGATCTTCTTGGGATTGCCGATAAAAACTGAAATGGGCAGCAAAGCCATGTTTGTAGAGCCCCTCACTTCCTCTTCCACCTCATTTTTCATCAAGTTTGTTGTAACTTTTTTGATTTGTTCGTTAATAGCAGGAAGCCTATTGATTCTAATTTCCGCGATGTTTCTGGTGAGACCGATCAAAAAGCTGACAGAAGCGACCCGGCTTATAGCTGCTGGAGATTTCAACATCAAGCTTAATATTAAACAAAAGGGTGAGATAGGTACTTTGGCTCGTAGCTTCGAAGAAATGATGCACGATCTACAGCGGCTTGAGCAGATGCGCAGGGAATTCGTGACAAACGTGTCCCATGAAGTTCAGTCTCCGCTCACTTCCATTTCCGGTTTTGCTATAGCGCTCAAGCAGGTAGACCTTCCGGATGACGAACGAAGCGGTTATCTCGATATTATCATCACTGAAACTGCACGAATGTCCAAAATAAGTGATAGTCTGCTAAAGCTGAGTTTGCTTGAATCTCATTCATTGCAAATGCGGCTCTCCACACTCAGTCTGGATGAACAGATCAGACGAGTAATCGTCGCTATTCAACCCCAATGGTCAGCCCGCAACATTCAGTTCGATCTTGATTTGCAGCCCACCAAAATCACGGCCGATCATGACCAGCTAAATCAGGTGTGGACCAATATCCTCAGCAATGCCATCAAATTTTCCAAGGATGGTGCCCGAATTAGCGTCAGGATCAAACAGAATATCAAGAACGTGACCGTCCGCATATCGGATTCGGGTATTGGTATTCTCCCGGAAGACCAAAAGCGTATATTTGACCGATTCTTTAAAGCTGATCGTTCCCACAGCCAGAAATATGAAGGCAGCGGTATGGGACTGGCTATTGTAAAGCAGATCGTATCGCTTCATCAAGGGGACATCCGGGTGGAGAGCGAATACGGAAGAGGAACGACCTTCATAGTCATCTTGCCAATCACAACACCTGCAGGGTAATTGGATTTCATGCCTTCTCTAGGCTACGACACCATGTATAAACCTTCTTGCATGTGATGATGCAAACTTTTTTGGCCTGTTCATCCTACGTTCATGTTGTAGTCATTAGGGGGACATCTTGGTTGGTTATACTGTCTTTAGCGCCCCCGTTAAGGTGGCCTAACATAATGATGAAGACAGGAGTAGATGCGAGAGTGAAACCAGGAGAGGTAACAAAGATGAGTATGGGGACAACAAGAAAAAGAATTACTATAGCTGCTGCGACTCTCATGCTGACGATACTTGCTCCAATGTCTGCAATGGCCGCACCGACTGCCATGAATAACAACAGCAATCTTACGTATGAGACAACGAAGAACAACGTGATCGAAAAAGCCAAATTACTGACCGAGACGTACGGGACGACAAGTCTGCAATATGCGCTCATCGATGGTGGAGAGATTGTGGTCTCCGGTCAAACGGGCAAGAATGATATCAACGACAAGGTACCGCTTACTTCGAATACGATCTATGGCATCGGTTCAACCAGTAAAATGATGCTTACAGCCGCTGTAATGAAGCTCGTTGACGAAGGTAAGATCGATTTGGATGTGCCTGTTGTGAACTATATGCCTGACTTTACAATGAAAGATAACCGATACAAACAGATTACACCCCGTATGTTGCTGAATCATTCCTCTGGTCTTCTGGGCACCTCAACCAGCAATGCCACACTGTACGGAGATAATGACACGTATTCACATGATACGTTTTTGGAGCAATTGGCGATTCAACACCTGAAGGCAGATCCCGGCGCATACTCAGTTTACAGCAACGATGGCTTTACGTTAGCCGAGATTCTGGTTGAAAGAGTTAGCGGTATCAGCTATACCGCATATATACACAACTATTTTACGGAGCCTTTGGACATGAACCATACCAAAACACCACAGGATGTGCTTGATCCGGCAGAAATGGCGGGAATCTATTCCCCTTTTTATAAAGGACAACTTCCAAAAGAGAATTATAATGTCCTCGGTACTGGAGGTCTGTATTCCACCGCTGAAGATCTGGTCAAATTTTCACGAATCTTCACGGGAGAAGTTAAGGGTATTCTTTCAAGTAAGTCGGTAAAAGACATGGCACAAGAAGAGTATAAAAGAGGCATGTGGCCTAAGGATAGCGATTCGCTTATGTCTTACGGATTAGGGTGGGATAGCGTGAACTTGTTCCCATTCAACGAATACGGTATTCAGGCCGTTATAAAAGGAGGAGATACGTTATCTTATCATTCTTCATTAGTGGTGCTTCCAGGATATAACATGGCTGCAGCGGTTATCTCTTCAGGCGGAGCAAGCATAACCAATCAATTCATTGCGAGTGAGTTATTACTCAGCGCACTTGAAGATAAGGGCATGATTACAGAACGGATGCCGGAAAAATCATTTGGCGTGCCAGTGAAGGCAAATATGCCTAAGGGAATATCCAAGTATGCAGGTATATATGGTGGCAATAATTCGGTTACGAAGATCAATATAAATACGGCCGGACAAATGACTATATCCTCACTCACAGCTCCGAGTAATCCGGTTCAAAAATACACATATACTGCGGATGGTAATTTTGTTAACGACGAAGGTACAGAAAAGTTAAAATTCGTTGTGGAGAAAAATGGGAGTACCTACCTGTGGTCTCGATCCTATATATCCGTTCCAGGACTCGGACAGCTGGCTTTCTCAGAATATAATGCGGAGAAGCTTACAGCCAATACATTATCCAAGGAGATTAACGCTGCATGGGCAAAGCGCGATGGTAAAAAATATTATCTGGTGAATGAGAAATACACATCAATGCTCTATCTTAATGCTACATCGATCCTGCCTATTCATATGAATAAAGAGAATCCAGGGTATATGTCCAATAATAAGATTATTGGAGCCAACGAAGCAGCCAATCGATTGCAGATTCCTGGTACTGCCGGACGGGATACGATTGACATTCATTTCTCCAAAAAGAACGGAGGAGAGTATCTTACATTTTCAGGTTATGTATACGCCAGTGAGGAAATGGTGAAACCAATCTATTCGGGTAAACAATCCGCAACAACCATCCAAGCAGATGGATATGCCAAATGGTTTTCGGTACCAGCTACTGTGAAAGGAAAAGTCATGACCGTGAAGATGCCTGCAAATGGGGGATTTGCGGTATATGACCAGACAGGTATTTGTATTAATCACAGCGTGGTCAGCGGTAAGAATGAAGTTGTCTTACCAGAAAACGGCCGTATTGTATTTGCAGGTGAGGCTGGCTCCCAATTTGAAATTTTATTAAAAAGTAAATGAAAAAAATATTAATCATTTTGCTCAAAATATTCGGAGCCATAGTTATTGCTTCTGTATTATTTATTGCCACTGTTTTTATTATTAATGTATTTAGCAACAAATCGGAGGAAGGGAAAATAAAACCCTATGGCCAGTTTGTAGCGGTTGACGGGAAAAACATGAATGTGTTGATTCAAGGAAAAGGCGAAGAAACGGTGGTATTGCTTCCCGGATATGGAACACCAGCTCCAGCCCTTGATTTTAAACCGTTAATTGATGAGCTATCTCCCTTATACAAAGTCGTCGTAATTGAGCCTTTCGGTTATGGATTAAGTGACGTAACTGAAAAAGAGCGTACCACTGAAAATATGGTTAGTGAAATTCATGAAGCTTTACAGCAACTTAATATTCATCGGTACACGCTCATGGTTCACTCCATTTCAGGGATTTACGGACTGGATTATGTGAACAAATATCCAAACGAAGTCAGTGCGTTTGTCGGAATTGAAAGCAGCGTTCCAACACAAGGCGGTACGGATGATCCATTCCCGGCAGGAACGTATAAACTGCTTAAAAAATCAGGGTTCTACCGCTTGTTAATGAAGCTGGCCCCTGACCAACTGCTTGCACCCGACGTTGATGATGAAACTAGAGAACAAATTAGAATGCTTTCACTCAAAAATACGTTTAATCCGAACAACCTGAATGAAGGCGAAAATTTTGGTCCTAATTTCAAAGCAGCAGAGAACTTGTCCTTCCCCAAAGAGCTTCCTGTTATTTTCTTTTTACAAGCGAATGATACCGAAACGGAAAATTGGATACCTCTTCATGAGGAGCAAATAAAAAACTCAGTACATGGAAAAGTGATGACATTTGAAGGAGAGCACTATCTGCACTATACCCGCTCCAAAGAAATCGCGGAAAATTTCAGGAGATTTATGAATGAAATAAAATAAAAGATATCAATGAGTACCGAAAAAGACACCTCGTCCATGGATTTGGATGAGGTGTTCTTTTTTATGTCCGTACTATCGAAGCCGATAATCCCCAAATTTGCTCCTTATCAACCGTTCTTCGCTCCTTTGGTTCCGAACTCTTGAATTTTTACATTCACCTTAACTTCAACCGGCATCTCGCTAAATTCTTCATCCCAATCTTCTTTCAGCTTATTCCAAATCCTAGGATTTTCAATTCTGACTTTTGTTCCAAAACCTGCTACATCAACTTTGAGGCTCTTTTGCATTTTGGAAAGTGTCTTCCCAACCGATTCCCTTATGGATGCTTCTGTTGCTTGTTCTGCTCTCTTTATCAATTCTGATTTAAATGCATTTCCGGGATCCACCCAATCTTCCCGTAGCTTTCCTACTGTATGTATCTTCACTTCAAAAGAAATGTGGTTTCCTTTGAATTTAGGTTTGATTTTGCTTTTTATAGTTCGAATTTCATAGACAATAGCTTCCCCACTCATCGGATCTGTACCCTTTACGATTCCGTTTTGCCTCTTTTCTCCTTTCAATATATTCAATCCTGCAACTTCCTCTTCATCTAACCATCCGATCATTTTAGCCAAGCTGCCTTTAATCACAGCTCCCCCTGCAGATTTGACGCCCGCGTCTGTAGTTTCTACCCCAGGAACAATGAAGCTCGTCTTTCCCGTCAGTTTTTCCGATATATCGCCTAATTTCGATTCGCTCGGCATGGTCAAGGAGGTTTTGTAATTATCCGATAATGCTCTTAATAACAAAGAAGGGTTCGTGGAGATCCCACGCTTTTCAAATATATCCTTGGCGTTCCCTTCATCTATTACTACACGAATGGAGCGTCTAGTGTCCGTATTGCGTAATACAAAATTGGTAATCCGTTTTAAATCGATATCTCTTGCTAACGCCTGGCTAATTACAATGATCCTCAAATGTTCATAAGAGGGAGGGCGGTCAGCCCGTGTCGACATTTCACGAATGTTTTTTAAAACAGTATCTCCTTCGCTAACGAGATTGATGTAATCCTTTTGCGAAGTTCCAGTATCGCTAGCGGCAAATTGTTTCGGAACGGCAAACTGATGAAGCATGGAAATCGATTGATGATTGCTTTCCTTTTCATCCGATTGATCAAGTCCGATGCCAAGCACAATCCCGACTTCTTCAATCTCCTTTCGATCCCAACAACCTGTAAGGAAAACCAGTAAAAGGAGAAGTGTATAGATATAGAGGGTCTTATCCGTTCTCAAGGCCAATCCTCCTTAGCTTGGCGATAACCCATAAGCACGGCACCATGATTGCGGTAATGAACAGAACTGTTTTCCCAAGAAAATCACCAACAGCAAATACGCTATTTAAATCGCTAGGAAACATCGCAACGAGATAAATAACCGGTAAACTGGCATATGTGAATGCCCGATGCTTCTTCCGAAAAATCTGACCCAGCCCGAGAGACCCTGCATACTGATACAGGACAAATGACGTATACATCGAGATTACCCAAAGAACAGAGAACAAAGATTCATACCTTTCGAAGAACCCACCCGGTAGTTCAATGTTCATCGCTACAGACATTGTTGGCCACGTTAAAGTTTTCACTTCATCAACGGTTAATGTAGCTATGGCAATCACTACGACCAAAGTATACAAGGGAATAACCAGCGCAATACCACCAAGTACCGTTTTCATCGCTTTACGCGGTTCTTTCATCAAAGCGGTGAAAATAAGCATAATTT
Organism: Paenibacillus sp. P3E; assembly: GCF_001909045.1. Classification (NCBI taxonomy): domain Bacteria; kingdom Bacillati; phylum Bacillota; class Bacilli; order Caryophanales; family Paenibacillaceae; genus Paenibacillus; species Paenibacillus sp. P3E. Next base: position 138,692 of record NZ_LVWH01000176.1, read on the forward strand.
CGAAACCGGCGAACGAAAAGATAGAAGGTTTGATTCCTTTCAATACAGGCGTCATTCCTTCCCCTAGCACCGGACGAATGTTGACTAATTCGACGTCTTTCAGGCTGAATATTATTAACACCAGTAAAAATATAATAACCAATGGAAGAAATAGCTCGGTTAGACGCGCAATTGGATTTATTCCCCCTACTGTGAGATAAGTTCCCAAACTCAAAAAAACAATCATTATTACCTCTATTGGGGTTTTATCTAATAAATACATGTGGATCACTTCTCCCATAAAACGGAGGGAATAGCCTGATCCAATAATATAATAGAGGCTTAGGAAGATCGCGAGAGCTTTGCCCAGTAGCTTTCCTGCGACCCTTTGACTATATTGATAAATAGTTTGACCGGGAAATCGCTGACTTAATTTTACAATCATATATCCGGCCAGCATCGCGAGTAAGCCGCTTAAGACCACGGAGATCCAACCGTCGGGGGTTCCAACTTCCTGGGATATTCCTCGTGGTAAGACGATAATTCCTGTTCCGATCATACTCTTGGATACAATCATGAAGGTTTGTGAAGCCGTTATTTGATCCTTTTGATCTGCATCCATAACTGTTCTATCCCCTTATTCCGCTATTGGCGAGTGCGGTCCTGTGCTTTGTTCATTTCCGGGCGCCGTTTCAGGATTCTGGTGGGCAATCTTATGAAGGAATCTTTCCAATCCTTAGGAAGGAGGGGGGTGAATGGAGACATATAATACACTCCAAAGCTATTTAGTTTAACAAGATGAACCGTAATAAGGATATAAAATAATATAATCCCATATAAGCCCAAGACTGCAGCCGAAATCATCATTGCAAATCGAAGGATCCGGACCGCAATCCCAGCTCCATACTGCGGAAAAGCAAAAGAAGAAATTGCAGTCAAAGCAACCACAATAACCATAATAGGACTCACGATGGCTGCCTGTACGGCAGCTTGACCAATAACTAACCCTCCTACGATACCAACGGCCTGTCCAATAGGCTTTGGCAAGCGAAGTCCTGCTTCTCGGAGGAGTTCTAGCGTAACTTCCATAATTAACGCTTCTATAATCGAGGGAAAAGGAACTCCTTCTCTTCCAGCGGCGATGGAGATAACTAGTTTCGCAGGAATGAGCCCGTGATTATAGGAAATTAGTGCAATATAGAGCGCTGGCAGAAATAAGGCAATAAATGCGGCACCAGTTCGCAAAATGCGGATTAATGAAGCCGGAAGCCATCGTTCATAGTAATCTTCGGGTGAAGTCATCAATATGTTAAATGTGACAGGAACAATCAATGCAAAGGGTGTCCCATCTGTCATCAAGACAACACGTCCCTGCATTAAAGCACTTACCACCCGATCGGGTCGTTCCGTATTTTGAGCCTGCGGAAATGGAGAAAGAACATTATCTTCGATCAGCTGTTCAATTTCTCCCGATTCCAGAATCACATCAATATCGATTCTCTCGACACGTTCCTGTACTTCCTTTACTAATTCGGGGTTGGTTAATCCTCTTATATACATTAGGGACAGGTTCGTTCTTGAACGGCGCCCGACAGTATAGTTGATGATCGTGAAGCCAGGGTCCTTGATGCGTCGACGAAGCAGAACTGTACTGCTACGAAGGTTCTCAACAAAACCATCCCTTGGTCCGCGTACGACTGCCTCGGTAAGAGGTTCTTCTATGGCTCTTTCTTTCCCTTCGGTTAGACCCAGGATAAAGACATTAGCAGTACCCTCCATGAATAATGCGGCGTTTCCAGATAATACTTCATGTACGCAATCGTCAAGGCTGAGAACTTCCTTAACTTCTGCACAACAAACAACAGAATCCATGATGCTGTTGTTCAATGCATTCACATTGATGTTTTGTGGATTAAGTATTCCTTGATCCTGCATCAACGGTTTAATTACCTGTTCAACTAAAGCCATCTTATCCACCAAACCATCAACATAAACAACAGCCGCATTCCACTTTAATGGACCAGCTTTAAACTGACGAAATAAAACATCTGAGTTATGCCCGATTATTTCTTTCATCGCCTGCAAATTATGATTCAGTTCAGCTGTAAACGGAATGGATGATGGTTGAGATATTTCTTGCTTTATGAAACTTTTTTGGGCCTTCTCTTTTGGATTAATGCCCAACCAGCGGGAATTCCCCCTACTTCCTCTTTCCAACCAATGAAATACTCTTGATACTCCAAATGGAAAAGCGAAGGAGAAAAAAGCGCCTAACCAGATGTCCGGTTTAATAAGATAAGCCATGACCTTATACAGCATGATGATGGTCTCACCCTTTCATGGGAATCAAGAAATTCCATTCTTGCTAAATTAGCATACCCATTCTTACTATTTTAATTCGGTTGCTTATTCGTTAAGAGCTCGCGATTTGTTAAGCATTCTTTCCTTCATTTAATAAACGCTTTAGCAAACGAAGTCCTTCATTCAACTCAGTGATATCGTTGGGAGAAGTCAGCGAAATTCGGACGAACTGACTGGACTCGTCCTTTTTAGTAGAGAAACGGTCGGAGTGATACACCCGAATGCCATGTGCCAATGCGCTCTCTTCAAACTGCCGCTGCCCGTGATGCCCGGATAACGGAAGCCATCTAAAAAAGCTGAATGGATTTTCATGCGGATTGCGGATTTGGAAATATTGTTGATATAGGTTGTTGCGTTCTTTTGCAATAGCGATCTTCTCCTTAACAATCCTTTCTGCGTTTCCCGTATGAATTAATTCAGTAATAACTTCAGCATTTAAGGCAGACGTTTTGATGTTCATGTTGAAAATCGCGTACGTCAGTTTCTCTTTAAAAGAGTTAGCGTACGCTAGAAAAGCCACACGTATCCCGGAGCTGAGCGACTTGGCTATGCTTGAAATGTAGAGAAAATTGTCCGGTACCCAGTGAGAAACAGGCAAATAGTGAGGGGCAAGGAACGCATAGATGTCATCTTCTATGAGTAAAAGATTGTTTCTTTTTATCACATTTGCGATTTCTTGTCTGCGCTTCGTATCCATCATGACGGCTGTGGGGTTGTTGCATGATGGGACTAGATAGATGCCACGAATTGTATTCATTCCACAGGCCGTTTCCAGGCGATCCGGCAGCATCCCCCAATCATCTCCTTCAATCGGAACAAGCTGAATGTTCAATATATTCGCCAGCTCGATAAAATTCGGATAAGTATACCTGTCTACGGCTATTTTATCTCCAGGATGAAACAAAGACGCCAAAATCAGCGTCAGTGCATTCTGACCTCCAGATGTGATGGCAATGTTGTCTACATGAACGTCCAGCGAAAAATTCTGTATCCATTTCCTAGCAGCCATTCTGTGATAAGGCATACCCAGCGGATGACTGTAATCCAGCAGGTTCTGCAAGTAGTCTTTTCCGGCAATACTTCTAATGGTATCTGCAACCATCGTGTTTGAGCTGTCCAGCGGTTTAATGATTCCCATTTCGATATACTGGTTATGTTCTAAATGCTCTTCCAGAAAAATAGCGTTACGAACATTGGGAGTAACAAACGTACCTCTGCCTATCACTGCATAAATCAGCCCTTTAACTTCACATATCTTAAAAGCACGCGTAATGGTACTCAGATTCACATCCAGATAATCCGCTAGTTCCCGTTGAGGCGGCAGCTTGGTATCCGGTGCCAGAAAGCCATTGATAATGTCATACTCAAGCAGAGTGGCAATCGAACGGTAAATAGGGGGCACAAGCTTCTTACGCTCCGGCGTCCAGCTCATCGGGTAATTTTCAAATGAATTTATCGGCATAACATCCTCCAAAGATTGTATTGCATACAATAATACCATTGAAGCCATACAATTTACAGTGTACAGTAATTCATATCAATAACTCATGATCAGGGGGAATACAGATGAAATACTATGTAGTAGATGCATTTGCAGAGAAGGTTTTTGAGGGGAATCCTGCCGGTGTATGCATTATGGAGCAATGGATATCCGATGAATTAATGCAGCAAATTGCTTCAGAAAATAACCTTTCCGAAACAGCTTTCGCCGTCAAAGAAGAAGATCACTATCGTCTAAGATGGTTTACACCTGCTGAAGAAATTGAACTTTGTGGTCATGCCACTCTGGCTACCGCTTTTGTTATCGCCAACTACTATGAACCTGATGTTGAACAATTTACTTTTCACAGTTTAGGTGGGGAATTGACGGTCATTAAAAAGAATGAATTGTATGAGATGGATTTCCCAAGCCGGATGCCGGAACCGTTCACATTCACTCCTGATATGGTAGAGGCTCTTGGTGTAACCCCTCTCGAGACCTATCTGAGCAGAGACCTGATGTTCGTATTGGAGACTGAAGATCAGGTTCGAAACCTGAAACCGGACTTCTCCAAATTGAAAAATTTACCAGATGGATTAGGAGCAACGGTAACCGCTAAAAGCACTCAATATGATTTTGCGTCCAGGAGCTTTTTCCCAAAATTGAATGTGAATGAAGATCCTGTATGCGGTTCAGCACACTGTAACCTTATCCCATACTGGGTAGAACGCTTGGGTAAGCAGAATATGGTAGCAAGACAGCGGTCCAAGCGTGGGGGTACCCTTTACTGCCAGCTGCAAAAAGACCGTGTGAAAATCAGCGGAACGGCTGTTCTTTACTCCATAGCTGAACTGCAAATCGATTAACCCTCTTGAGAATATATGAGCAATCCAATATAAAAAAAGGCCTTATCCTACTGTTTGCCGCAACTCTATTCATTTGCATGGAACTTTTTCTTTTTTTAGGTCACTATGTAAAAAGCCTTGAATCCATCCTTAGTAACAAATCATTTGTTAACCTCTTTCATAGCGAATCAAGGAAATCATTGCCCATATTCCCAAAATGGGACCGATGGAAAGTGCTGAAAATGCCCATTTCCACCCTACTATGTTCACTAGGACAGGAATGAAGTATATCGAAATGATGGTAACTGCAAACCCAATAGCCATTTGAAACGTTAAACTCGTTCCCAGGTTCTCTAGCTTTGAAAACTCTGCAACTATAGCTGAAAATTGGGCAGAATCTGCAATAATCGCAATACCCCAAATGGAGGCAACGCTAACGGTTATCCCAATTGGAGCGTTGAATGTAAAGCCAATCGTTAGGGAACAAAGTGAACTAATCACCAATGCGAGTATGGAGAGCCGCTCTTTTCCTATTTTTTCAGAAACCCATCCTCCAACTACAGAACCGATAGCTCCCGAAAGTCCAATGGTTAAAAAGGCAAACAAGGTGCTCGTTTCTTGCAAATCTGACCCTTCCAAAAATGTTTTAAAACTAGCTGTTAAAAAGTAAGGAAGCCACGTCCACATCGCGTATAATTCCCACATGTGACCGAAGTATCCGTAGTTGGCTAACATAACAGGGCGATTTTGTAATATTGGTTGGAGTGAGTTCATGGTAACAGCAACCGTTTTCTTGGCTGAATCAGGAGCCTTAGGCAGTATCCAAGTCATAATTGCGGCTGCAAGCAGAGCCAAAAGAGAGCTCATGAGAATTAATATTTTCCAGTTCACATTTGGAATCAGTAGAATCATTAGATGAGGCGATGATGAACCTAATGTAAGAGCAGCAATCAATATCCCAATCCCGACTTCTCTTCGATCTGGAAACCATGTAGATAATAACTTCACGGCTATAGGATAAATACTAGCTATCGCTATACCAGTAAAGAAACGCAAAATCAATCCCGTGATAGTTCCTGAGCTGAGTGAAAACAAACCATTTACAATGGCCCCAAATACAGAAGCAATTGCAAAGATGTGTCTTGGATCGAAACGATCCGAAATACCCGACAAGGCTATGACCACTGCCCCGATAATAAATCCGATCTGTACAGATGTGGTCATCCAAGAGCCTGCAACAGCATCCATCCCCCATTCCTTTTCCAATTGAGGAAGTACTGCTGAAGCACTAAACCAAAGGCTTAAAGCAAACAATTCGGCCAGAGCAATCCAAAAGAGCGCAATCCATTTGTAACGACTTATATGATTACTATTTCTGGAGCTTGAGCTAGATCCCGACATAACCCTTTCCACCCTTTAATCCTATTTTGAAAAACAGAGATTTGCATAATCTCTACGAAAAACAAGCGGCAGAATCTCTATTGAGATATCTGCCGCCGTCATCTAGGAATTAGAACCTGTCATGTAGCCTGAAGCACAATAAGGTATTACTCCCGCCAATTCATCAGGTCCGTGTGTTATATTCCTCAACTGCACGTTGCAGGAATTGTTCAATCTCTTCCCGCGATTTACGTAATTTGTTGACATAGCGGGTAAGCTCACTGCCGTCAGCGTAGGCAACAAAGCTTGGAATACCCAAGATGTTTTGTTCTTCACTCACTGTGCCTACATGGTCTACATCCACCTCGATGAGATTCAGATCCTTTGCGAATTCCCCTTCAACATCTGGCATGAATGGATCAATGAACTTGCAGTCCCCACACCAGTCTGCTTTAAACACAGCAACCGTGAGTTTTGGGGAGTTAATCGCTGTATCAAATTCTGACTTCGATGAAACTTTTCTCATATTAGCAGCTCCTTTCGCATGAACCGATCGAATTTACCATACCAATCGGTGCTCTTCAATATAGTTGGTGGTCAGATCATCTCCAGAATCAATCGACACCTTACCCTCGGTACCTACGGGAACCCCTGCTTTTACAAGCAGTTGACCAATATGGCAGTCTTTTTCAGCTTGTAGAATCAAGGCTTCTGCCATAGTGACATCCTCATTTGATGCTCCCGAGTTCAAAACAACATGAGGGCGATGTGTGATACTCAGTTGATCCCCTTTGGCTATGTTCCCCTCAGTATCCATGAAGAATCCGGCAACGGGCACTTTTTTGCGATCTAGCATGTACGCCAGTGTCATAGTATAACAAGCAACGGCAGAGGACATGAGGAGTTGTTGCGGTTCAGCCCCTTCACCACTTCCCCCTTTAGGAACAGGGATGGCAATTTGCGTTTGCAAGTTGTCACTTTTTATACGTCCATCGCCTTTTGCATCTTTGTACCAAACTGTATTCATATTAATTTTTTGATCTGCCATTCGAATCTACTCCCTATAATAATTTATTTATTCATTTAACTATTAATAGTGGTTCCAAAGAATCGATGAACTTCTCGCTGTCCATGGCTGCCATGGCTCCACTCCCAGCTGCAGTAATCGCTTGACGATAACGCGTATCCTGTACATCTCCACAAGCAAACACACCTGAGATATTTGTCATGGAAGTGCCGGGTTCTGTAACTATATAGCCGTTTTCATCCGTTTCAATTTGTTTATTCAAAAATCCGGTATTAGGATGATGGCCGATAGCTACAAACACACCATTTGCAGCTAGGATTTCCTCTTCACCTGAGACATTGTTTAGGACCTTCAATCCAGTCACTCCACTTTGTCCGGCAACCACTTCAAGAGGGGTCTTGTTTAAAGCCCACTCAATTTTAGGGTTTGAACGAGCGCGGTCTTGCATAATTTTTGAGGCTCTTAGTTCTTCTCGACGATGCACTAGAGTTACTTTGGAAGCAAATCGCGTTAGAAAGTTTGCTTCTTCCAATGCAGTATCGCCTCCACCCACTACAATGAGTTCCTTATTCCGAAAGAAAAATCCGTCACAAGTGGCACAAGTACTAACTCCCCGGCCTACGTTTTCTGCTTCACCCGGTATTCCTAAATATTTCGCGCTGGCACCCGTTGAAATGATCAGAGTTTCAGTAACAATTTCACCTTTGCCCTCCACTTGGAGTTTAAACGGACGGTTTTTCAAATCCACTTCATTAACCCAACCCGTAAAAAATGTTGCCCCAAAACGCTCCGCTTGTTTCCGCATGTTATCCATTAGCTCAGGACCCATTATGCCTTCTGGGAATCCAGGGTAATTTTCAATTTCAGTTGTTGTTGTTAACTGTCCGCCAGGTTCGGGTCCCTCAATAACGAGTGGACTCATATTCGCTCTGGCCAGGTAGATCGCAGCGGTCAGTCCGGCTGGACCTGTGCCAACAATTACAGATTTGTACATGCTCTATCCCTCCAATGTTGATGGAACAGTCGTTTATATGAACTGTGTCCGTTAATTTGTTTACTATTCAATTGATTAATTGAATTATAGCATTTGAATTCTTATTCGTCAACACGGGGGATACAGCTTGCTCATACACCTACATTGAACTGCTCCATTGTTACTCTTTGGATCGTTAAAAGAAACCGACAGAGCAAAATCGCAGTGTCGGCTTTTCTTGATCGTCCATTTTTAGTTCGAGTTCATATTTCTTAGAGAGTACTATAAATCCGAACTTCGGGGTCAGCTTGCAGCAGATCTTTAAGTCCAGCTACAACATCCTTATTGAACAAATCACTTTCCAGGTAGGCTTTGGCGTCTGCTTCACTACGGAAGCCGTGCAGAACTTGAACATCTTCGTCACGTACTAGTAGTTCCTTTGACACAGCACCAGTAATACCTGAAAGGAAAGGCTCCTTATATGCCATATAAACATTTGCTGCTGCCTCGCGTTCTGGTACATTCACTTTCAATGTAATTTGAAGATAAGCTTTTTGCATAGGACTCGTACCTCCAGTTATTTTGTAGGTTTGATCAATCATTAAAATCTAATAATCAATCGAACAATTGAATTATATTTTATTGCCCTCTATTCGTCAAGTCGATATCAGATACTTTTATAGAACAAGATCACTGTGTTCACACTTTCGAAATGGGTGTATTCCTATAAACTTTGTCAAATTACATTTTTTTCACTTGACTACAATCGGCTACATGTTAAAATTCTAATATTCAATTGATTGACCAAACGCTCGGAAAAATAAATAGCAGAACATCTATACAATACGAAGAGAAACGAGGTTGATAATGATGGAAGATATGCTAAACTCTGCGAAGGTTTTTAAGGAAGATCTCTATAAACAATTAGCCAGAATCGGAAAATGTTTGTCCAGTGACAAGCGTCTTGAGATCTTGAATGTGCTATCACAGGGTTCTAAAACAGTAGAAAAATTAGCGGCTTGCACAGAGATGAATATTGCGAACGTATCCCGCCATCTTCAAGTTCTGCTTGATGCCAAATTGGTTAAGTTCACGAAAAAAGGGACTTACGTGATCTATTCGTTGGCCGATCCAGAAATCATAGAATTTCTTTCGTCTTTATGGCGAATCAGCGAAAAGCAACTCCCGGACATCGGCAGGATGAAGGATGACTTCTTGAATAACCTTAATGATGTTCAAACCCTTACGATGGATGAGGTTATGCAGAAGCTAAATAACGATTCCATACTTCTGGTGGATTTACGTCCCAAAGAAGAGTATGAGATGGAGCATATTGCGGGAGCCATTTCGATGCCGATGGAAGAGTTAGAGGGATTAATGCAGGAATTACCCAAAGACGCAGAGATTATCGCGTATTGCAGAGGCCCGCTATGTGTATACTCAGCCTTGGCAGCACAAAAATTACATTCTGAGGGGTTCAAGGCATATCGCATGGATGAGGGTCTAAATGAGTGGCAGGAGCATTTTCAGTTGCATTAAACTAAGAAAACTTACGGGTTGCAGGATTAGTCTTTTCAATTCGAAACCCACAAATAAGACTTCGGGGCTGCTGCTACATGGCTCTGAAGTCTTTTTTGGTAAGTATAAAAAGGGGGTGTCCCATAAGCCATGAAATGGCTACTTGGGACATCCCTTGTTTTTGGAGTCGGACAAACGTTGTGCTCCGTGAGGACGCTCCGCGAACGGACCGTTGTTCCAATCGCTCTTGTGTCCAGATTTTTTTTATTCCCCTTAGCGGTGAAAATCCGGACACAAAGGCGAACGCTATCGCTTTTCCACAATCGTTCCGTCCTCTCCGCTGTTTAAGCGGGAAACATACTACAATATTTATAAAAAACGCAAAAAAGAAACCACTCTTTTGGTAAAATGGAAGTGCGACCAACCATTTCAAAGGAGGGTTTCTTTTGTACATTCAATATACCATGGACCCACTTTGCTTGCCAATGGATTTAGAAGAAGATATCCCACCAAATCACCTCGTTCGTGTCGTGAACGCCGCCGTAAATCGACTCGACGACGCCCTCTTTGACGCGGCCTACCCTGGCGGTGGCCGCGACAGCTACCATCCTAAAATGCTGACCAAAGTCATTATCTATGCCTATACGCAGCGAATCTATTCCTCCCGGCAAATCGCCAAAGCGGTCCGAGAAAACATTCCCTTCATGTGGCTGGCTGGACGTCAACGTCCGAATTTCCGCACGCTCAATCGCTTTCGTTCTGAGCGGATGAAGGACGTCCTTGAAAGGGTATTTACCGCCGTGCTTCAATTTCTTGCGGACGAAAAATACATTTCCCTAGAGCATTACTTCGTGGATGGCACCAAGATCGAGGCCAACGCGAATCGTTACACCTTTGTGTGGGGCAAAGCGGTGAGTAAGCATAAGGCCAAACTCCAAGAAAAGGTACATGCTTTGTTTGTCGACATTGAGGCCGCAGAGAAACGAGAAGAACAGGAACACCGTGGCCAGGACCTGAACGAACTCGGCGAGTCCGCCGAGATTGACAGTGCGAAACTGGAACAAATGACTCAGGCGCTGGAGTCGCAACTGCTGGAGAAGCCCAAGGACAAGCCACTGAAAAAAGCGGTTCGGAAGCTTCGTAAGGATCTGTTGCCGAGACTGCTGAACTATGAGCAATACCAAAACCTGCTCGGGGACCGAAACAGCTTCAGTAAGACGGACCCGGATGCCACCTTCATGCGGATGAAGGAAGATCATATGCGAAACGGTCAACTTAAACCCGGCTACAACGTACAGATCGGAACGGAAAACCAGTTTATTTTGGCGTACAGTCTACACCAAAGACCGACGGATACCCGCTGTTTACAGCCGCACGTGGAAAAGGCACGGCAGATCCTGGGGAGACTTCCTAGGGCGGTGATTGCGGATGCAGGCTACGGTAGTGAAGAAAACTACGCCTATCTGGAAAAGGAAGCGATTCAGGCGGTAGTGAAATACGGAAGCTACCATAAAGAAAAGAGTAAAGCTTGGAAAGAGAATGTCGGAAAGATTGAGAATTGGACATACAACAAAGCCGAGGATACATGGACGTGCCCAGCTGGACAAACGCTGCATTTCCGCAAAGAAAGCAAGGAAACGCTGGGGAGTGGATATGAAATTCGAAAACGTCATTACCGTAGCCAGAGCTGCGAGGGCTGCCCACTGAAGGAACAATGTACGAAAGCCGAAGGAAATCGAGAAGTGGTCGTCAGTTTGGAACGATTGCGGTACCAGAGTCAGGCTCGGGAGATTCTACGGAGTGAAGAAGGTTATGCCTTGGCCGTCCGCCGAATGACAGAACCAGAAAGCGTGTTTGGACAACTGAAGAACAACCGGGGCTTCCGGAGGTTTCTGCTTCGCGGCATGGAAAAAGTGACGCTTGAAGTCGGGTGGCTTTCCCTTGCTCATAATCTGCTGAAGCAAGCTGCCAATGACCAAAAACACAGATCAGCGATCCTCCAATAACGGGAGAATCGCTGCTTTGCTCACTTTTTGAGGTCTTAAGAATGAAGAAAGCTGTCTAAGTCATAGAAAATCCACTTATGGGACAGCCCCTAACAGCGTAACCAGGTTGAATATTCATTTAGAGTAGATTAACCGGGGTTAGAATCGCCATATAATTAGTAACGAGTGAGTCGTAATACCCAATATCACCAGAAGATCTAGATAATAACTGCGCACCTTGAACAAAAGCTACAATTGTTTTTGCCTGTTCCATTGCACTCATAGAAAAAGTGAATTCCCCTGATTTTTTCCCTTGATCTAACACATGTTCCAGCCAGACTGCGTTTGCGTCAAAAAACATATTCAGTTCCTCACGGATTTCCGGTGGGAATGAATTCAACTCTGCTGCCATCATTGAGCATAGACAAAGCTTGGTGTTATTCTCCAGCGTATCACGGTATAGACCAAAAAAAAGCTGAATATTTTGCAAACAACTATGTGGCTGATCGCTGATATGCTGTAGCTTATCCATAAACTCTTTGCGATATCGGAGAAGGACGGCTTGTACCAGATCTTGTTTGGAAGGAAAGTGATAATGTATGCTTGCTTTGCGAATACCTATAGCTTCCGCGATATCAGCATAGCTAAAACCGTTATATCCACGTTCCTGGACTAATGTAAGCCCTATATC